>NZ_JAQFUY010000009.1:0-152217 GCF_027716745.1 Bacillus cereus group sp. Bc010 | reverse complement strand
CAAAAGTACATTACGTGTTTTTTAGTTTGTTTGAACGAAAGTTCATTTTGTTTTCGTTCTTAAGTTGATGGGCATGTGGATTGACCCGTAAAACAAATGTTTGGTACAATGGAGCGGTTAGAAAAGTAATTTATACATACAAACATATAGTATGACTATTTGAATAAAGAACTGAGAAAAGCCCTTCATAGGGGATTAGTTTATAACGAGGTGAATGGGGCATTGTTATCGGAATTATCGATTAGAAACTTTGCTATTATTGAGGCATTAAATATTTCTTTTCAAAAAGGATTAACGGTTTTAAGTGGTGAAACAGGGGCCGGAAAATCGATTATTATTGATGCGATTAGTTTACTTGTAGGTGGCCGTGGTTCAGCAGAATTTGTTCGATACGGAACAGAAAAAGCTGAGATAGAGGGGCTATTTTATGTGGAAGATGATAAGCATCCATGTATTGAAAAAGCAGAAGAGTTGGATATAGAAATAGAAGACGGCATGATTATTTTGAAGCGTGATATCGCTGCAAACGGAAAAAGTGTATGTCGTGTAAATGGAAAACTAGTTACCCTTAGTGTATTAAAAGAAATTGGAAAAACACTTGTTGATATTCATGGGCAACACGAAACGCAAGACTTAATGAATGAAGAACGTCATTTATTTATGCTCGATCATTTTGATGGAGAGCGTATCGTTAAACAATTAGATATATACCAAAACGTATATGCTGACTATGAGAAATTAAAAAAACAGTTGAAATCGTTAAGTGAAAATGAACAACAAATGGCGCATCGCTTAGATTTAATTCAATTCCAGCATGAAGAAATCCGTAAAGCTGATTTAAAGATGGATGAAGAAAATGACTTAACTGAAGAACGATTGCAAATTTCTAATTTCGAAAAGATTTATAAAGCATTAGGTGACGCGTATCGCTCGTTAAGTGCTGACGGACAAGGGTTAGATAATGTACGAAGCGCAATGGGACAGATGGAGAGTATTACACATTTAGATGAAGTGTATCAAGAAAATCATGATTCCATTGCCAATAGTTATTATTTATTAGAAGAAGTTGCGTATCAACTAAGAGAAAAGCTCGATATGATGGAATATGATCCGAATCGCTTAGACGAAATTGAAACGCGTTTAAATGAAATTCGTATGCTAAAGAGAAAATATGGAAATACTGTAGAAGAGATTTTAGCGTATGCTGATAAAATTGAACAAGAAATTTTTACGATTGAAAATAAAGACGTTCATATTGAAACGACGAAGAAACAGTTGAAGGAATTAGAAAGTGTTATTCTGAAAGAAGCAACGTTGTTAAGTAATATGCGTCATGAACTTGCAGAGCATCTTACAAATGCCATTCATCAAGAATTAAAAGAATTATATATGGAAAAAACAAAATTTGAAGTGAGAATCATGAAGCGAGAAGGAAATGCAGAAGAGCCTCTCGTGGAGGGAGCACCGGTAAGACTTACAGCGGATGGTTACGATCATGTGGAATTTTATATTTCAACAAATCCGGGTGAGCCGCTAAAACCACTTTCAAAGGTTGCTTCTGGCGGAGAGTTATCCCGTATTATTTTAGCTTTAAAAAGCATTTTTTCTAAGCATCAAGGTGTTGCATCTGTTATTTTTGATGAAGTGGATACTGGTGTAAGTGGCCGGGTCGCACAGGCTATTGCGGAAAAGATTTATCGAGTATCAGTAAACTCACAAGTACTTTGTATTACGCACTTACCTCAAGTAGCTTCAATGGCGGATTCGCATTTATTTATTCGAAAACAAGTAGCAAATGATCGAACAATTACATCAGTTACCGTTTTAACTATGGAGGATAAAGTAACAGAAATAGCTCGAATGATTTCTGGTGTGGAAATTACAGATTTAACGACAGAACATGCGAAAGAATTACTTACGCAAGCGCATCGTTTTAAACAGACAGCAGAGGCTATCCAGTAATGGATAGCTTTTTTTCTCAAATGATGATTTCTTAATTCTTCCGGTTATAAATAAAGCATTGCAAGGAGAGATTAAAAAGTGAAGCCAAAAGGCTGAATGTGGGGTAGGAGCGAGGAGAGTGAATAAATTGAAATTAGAAAGATTTCGCAAAATAATAGGTATTTTTCTCCTTGTTTCTTTAGTTTTTATTGGGTGTTTTAAACCGCTTCGGACGTTTATTTCATCTCCGAAGCAACTTGTTGTTTTTGAAGGACAACAATCAGAAATAGCTTCATTACCAGTGTTTAAAGCTTCATCTACAGATCGTCATGTGTTTACAGTAAGTTCAAATGAACAAAAACAAGGACTTATGGTAAATTCTCATCAAAATGGTGAAGCAGATATGGTGTTTCAGCTTGCTGGTTTTCCAGTGAAAAAAGTAAATGTGAGAGTATTAAAAGATTTCAAAGTTATTCCAGGTGGACAATCAATTGGTGTAAAGTTAAACACAAAAGGGGTACTTGTTGTAGGCCATCATTTAATTCAAACTGAAAAAGGGAAAGTATCTCCTGGTGAAACAGCTGGTGTGCAAATTGGAGATATGATTACTGAAATTAATGGTAAAACAATTGAAAGAATGAGTGATGTAGCACCATTTATTCATAATAGTGGGGAAACAGGCGAACCGCTTAATCTCGTTTTGTTAAGGGATGGAAAGCATATCCGCACTAAATTAACACCACAAAAAGACAGTGGAGAATCGTCTTATCGCATTGGTTTATATATTCGTGATTCGGCAGCTGGAATCGGAACAATGACATTTGTTCATCCTGATTCTATGAAATATGGGGCACTTGGTCATGTCATTTCTGATAATGATACGAAAAAGCCGATTCAAGTCGAAGATGGACAAATTATGCGTTCGACAGTTACATCAATTGAAAGAGGTAGTCATGGGAATCCAGGGGAGAAATTAGCGAGGTTCTCACCTGATCGTGAAGTGATTGGCAATATTACAATCAATAGTCCATTTGGTATTTTTGGCAAATTGAATACAAATATGACAAATGGCGTAATGGATAAAGCAATGCCTATTGCACTATCTCATCAAGTAAAAGAAGGACCAGCAAAAATATTAACGGTTATTGATCAAGATAAAGTGGAAGCGTTTGATATTGAAGTTGTGAGTACAGTACCGCAAAAGTTTCCGGCAACAAAAGGCATGGTAATAAAAGTAACAGATAAACGTTTATTAGCGAAAACAGGTGGTATCGTACAGGGGATGAGCGGAAGTCCAATTGTACAAAATGGAAAGGTAATTGGCGCTGTTACACATGTATTTGTAAATGATCCAACATCAGGATATGGTGTTCATATTGAATGGATGTTACATGAGGCTGGAATTAACATTTATGATCAAGAAAGAAAAGCGAGCTAATTAATAATTAGCTCGTTTTTCTATTGAAAAATTCGTTGAAATTTTGTAAAAGCTCCGCAAGAGGTGTTTTTTGTTGTAAAATAAAAGGAAAGGGTTGAACGTTTCGTTGTTTTTCTATGATGGAATGTGTTGCGAAAAGGAATAAATAAACGATAAACATATTTTTTTGTGATTTTATCGGAAAGTAACAAACTTTAAAAGGGAATTTTCACACAATTGTCGAACAATTCATGTAGCCTAGAAGGATACACATGTCGGAGAATCGATTCGGTAAGGGAGGAAAAGCTGTGGAGAAAATTAAAGTATGTCTTGTGGATGATAATAAAGAATTAGTATCAATGCTAGAGAGTTATGTAGCTGCTCAAGAGGATATGGAAGTAATCGGTACTGCTTATAATGGTCAAGAGTGTTTAAATTTATTAAAAGATAAGCAGCCGGATGTACTTGTATTAGATATTATTATGCCACATTTAGATGGGTTAGCTGTACTAGAGAAAATGCGCCATATTGAAAGGTTAAGACAGCCTAGCGTAATTATGTTGACAGCGTTTGGACAAGAAGATGTGACGAAAAAAGCAGTTGACTTAGGTGTGTCATATTTCATATTAAAACCATTTGATATGGAGAATTTAACGAGTCATATTCGTCAAGTGAGCGGTAAAGCGAACGCTACTATTAAACGTCCACTGCCATCTTTCCGATCAGCAACAACAGTAGATGGAAAACCGAAAAACTTAGATGCAAGCATTACGAGTATCATTCATGAAATTGGTGTGCCTGCTCATATTAAAGGGTACATGTACTTAAGGGAAGCAATTTCTATGGTGTACAATGACATTGAATTACTTGGATCTATTACGAAAGTATTGTATCCAGATATCGCGAAGAAATATAATACAACAGCAAGCCGTGTCGAGCGTGCAATCCGTCACGCAATTGAGGTAGCATGGAGTCGCGGGAATATCGATTCTATTTCGTCCTTATTCGGTTATACAGTATCTATGTCAAAAGCAAAACCTACG
Source organism: Bacillus cereus group sp. Bc010 (assembly GCF_027716745.1). NCBI lineage: Bacteria > Bacillati > Bacillota > Bacilli > Caryophanales > Bacillaceae > Bacillus > Bacillus cereus group sp. Bc010. Next base: position 147,816 of record NZ_JAQFUY010000009.1, on the reverse strand, counting down.
AACTCCGAGTTCATCGCAATGGTTGCGGATAAGCTGAGACTTGAACATAAGGCTAGCTGAGAATAGAAGAAGTAAGGGATTTAAGTTTTTAATAATTCTTGAAATGTATACTTGATAGTAAATTTAAAACCAATGAACTTTTTAATTAAAGACCAATGAATGTTAGAATTCGTTGGTCTTTTTATTGTACATGTTCGAAGTGAAGGTTAAATTGAATCACGGTATATCCGATGAGGGATTTTAGCAAGCAAGTCATCCGTGATATAATAGAAAATAATAAAAAGTCCTGTGAAACAGGACTGTATTATTCTTCGTCTTTATTTTGTTTTTCTAATTCAACTAACTTTTGAATTAAAATGTGCTGCGGCATATGCATAAGTTGTTCAAGTGGAACACCTAATGCTTTTGATAGGCGGACTGCAGTGTCTGGAGAAATTTGTAATGGTCTCATAGAAGTACCTCCTTTTTCGTATAGTATAGCATAAGATTGGGGGAGTGAGGATGACTCTTATATTTGCACATCGTGGTGCAGCGGGAACGTACCCAGAAAATACGATGATTTCATTTGAAGCAGCTGAATCTTTTAAGGCAGATGGAATTGAGCTTGATGTTCAATTAACGAAAGACGGAAAGGTTGTCGTCATTCATGATGAAACAGTGGACCGGACAACAAATGGAAAAGGTGCGGTTCGAAATTATGTATATGAGGATTTATGTAAATTAGATGCGAGCTATAAATTTGGTGATAAAGTAGGTTTTTGTAAAATACCTCTTTTAGAAGAAGTGTTACAATGGATTGAACAAACAGGGTTGTTACTCAATATTGAACTTAAAAATAATAAAATTCCATACAGAGGCTTAGAGGAAGAAGTTATAACGCTTGTACGCAAATTTAATTTAGAAAATCGTGTTATATTTTCTTCATTTAATCACTACAGTATGAAAAGGTGTCATATGATGGCTCCTGATATTCAAACAGCGATTTTATATCGCGAAGGCCTGCATAGCCCATGGGCATATGCAAAAAAGATGGGAGCTACTGCGGTGCATCCGAATTATCGTTACCTTCAAGATGCCATTGCTGAATTAACGATGGAAAGTGATGTAGAAGTTCGGCCCTATACAATTAATGAAGAAACACTTATGCGTAAATATTTTGATATGAACATATCGGCGATTATTACTGATTATCCTGAAACGGCAAGAACGTTATTGCCAATAAAAAAATGAGACCGCTTGTAACGGTCTCATTTTTTATTGATAAGTAGTAGGACTTTCCTATCTTTTAAAGCGCGCTTGTACTTTATTTCGTTTACGGTCTCGGTGTAAGACGAAGCCACCAAAAATATAAAACCCTAGTCCGAAGCAAAGAGCGCCAATTAAAAATTGTAACCAAAGTATAGAGAGTGGAGGAAATAGAATCCCGAATACTGTATCTCTCATTAACTTAATGCCAAGCACAGCTAATGAAATAGGGATGAGTGCTAATAATAGAGCAAGGTAACGCTGCATATAAACGCTCCTTTTCAGATTATTTCGTTTATCCGACTTTAATGGGCAGTAAGATCCCCACCTCAAAATGCAGCGAAAGCAAAGAAGTTAGGTGGGGGATCAACTGCCCATAAAAGTCCGATTGGTTCAACTAATAATCAGTGGGGGATGAAGAAAACCCCCACTGATTAAAGTTTCACTTTATTTCAATAATGTTATATGAAAAGGGGGTTTGTCAAGAGGGGGCTGAACGAGTAAGATAAGGGTGTGAAAAATTTTGCAGAGATACTTCGAGAGGAAGTGTAATATATGAAACAAAAAGTTTTAATTGTTGGTGCAGGTGAAGGTGGTAGTACACTGCTACGTCTGTTACAGAGTTCGAATATATTTCAAATTATAGGGATTATTGATATAAATCCGATAGCAAAAGGGTTACAGATGGCAAAGGAATACGGGATTGCGATTGGAGAGAGTGTGACTCCGTTTCTTTCTATGCACATTGATGTAATGTTTGATATGACAGGTGACGATGATTTACATAAAGATTTATTAAAGAAAAAGCATAAAGATACTCTTCTTATACCAGGTGATATTGCAAAGATTGTTACGAGATTAGCACATGAGAAGGAAGGTTTAATTGGAAAGTTAGAAGAGCAAACGCAGCAAGGTGATTTAATTTTAAACTCCACGCATGACGGTATGATAGTGATTGATAAAGAAGGACAAGTTCGCCTATTTAATAAAAGTGCAGAACGTATTATCGGATATAAAAAAGAAGATGCGGTAGGCAAATATATTTTAGAAGTTATTCCGACTAGTAAGCTGCTTCGTATTATACGTACGAAACAAATAGAAGTAAATTATGAACTGACGCTTGAGAATGGAAAGAAAATTATTACAACCCGTATTCCAATATTAAAAGAGGGAGGAGAAGTGCAAGGGGCATTTGCGATTTTTAAAGATATAACAGAGGTTGTAGATCTTGCGGAAGAAGTTACAGATTTAAAGGAGATTCAAACGTTACTTGAGGCGATTATTAACTCGTCTGAGGAAGCCATTTCGGTCGTGGATGAAAAAGGACGAGGGTTAGTAATTAACCCTGCATATACGAAATTAACAGGTTTAACAGAAGAGGACATTATTGGAAAGCCAGCTACAACTGATATTGTAGAAGGTGAAAGTATGCATATGAAAGTACTTCGAACGCGTAGGGCAGTACGAGGAATACATATGAAGATTGGACAAAAAAAGCGAGACGTAATTGTAAACGTAGCACCAGTCATTGTAGATGGAATATTGAAAGGGAGCGTTGGTGTAATTCGTGACGTATCAGAAATTCAAAAGTTAACAAATGAATTGAATCGAGCAAGGCAAATTATTCGAACGTTAGAAGCGAAATATTCATTTGATGACATTGTCGGAAATTCAGATGAAACAACGGCTGCTATTGAGCAGGCAAAACTGGGGGCGAATACACCAGCAACAGTATTGCTACGCGGGGAGTCAGGGACAGGTAAAGAATTGTTTGCACATGCTATCCATAATGGAAGTAATCGAAAATATAATAAGTTCGTTCGTGTAAACTGTGCAGCTATTTCGGAGACCTTGTTAGAAAGTGAATTATTTGGTTATGAGGAAGGGGCGTTTTCTGGCGCGAAAAGAGGCGGAAAACGTGGATTCTTTGAGGAAGCGAATAACGGCAGTATCTTTTTAGATGAAATAGGCGAACTATCTGCCAATACGCAAGCGAAACTCCTTCGCGTTTTGCAAGAGAAAGAAATTGTAAAAGTTGGTGGAACGAAAGCAATCCCTATTAATGTCAGAGTAATTGCAGCGACGCACGTGAATTTAGAAAAAGCCATTTTAGAAGGAGAATTCAGGGAGGATTTATATTATCGATTAAATAAAATTCCAATTCACATTCCATCCCTTCGTCAGCGTAAAGGGGATATACCGGCAATCGCAGACAGATTAATTCAAAAAATTAACCAAGATTATGGCCGAAATATAGAGGGGCTCACTAATTCTGCTATTTCCTATTTACAATCATATGAATGGCCAGGGAATGTGAGGGAACTTGAAAACATTTTGGGGAGAGCTATTATCTTTATGAATTATAACGAGACTTATATTGATGTACAACATTTACCGCCATTACATAACGAAGAGCAGGTGGAGTCAAAGCAAGCTCATTTATTACCTGAGTTAGAAGAAAAGCCACTTGAGCATTTAGTGACGGAGTTTGAAGGGAATATCATTCATGAATATTTAGAGAGGTTTGGTGGAAATAAAACACAAACAGCAAGAGCGTTAGGAATTTCGGTTCGAAATTTATATTACAAGCTAGAAAAGTATGAGTGTGCAAAAAATAGCATGCAATAAATTGCGTACCGTGCAATTTATTGCATGGTATACAAAAGTGACAAAATAAGACAGAATCTTTTGTTATTTTCCAAAGTATTGATTTTACTGTGTTTTGAATGCGTTTTCATTATTGGTAAGACCACTTTAAAAAGTTGGCACGGTATTTGCTTAATAAAAAGACGAGGGACGACGGAAAGGGTTGATTACAAAATATGAAGTTAGAACACTTAATTGATCAAGCAGCAGGCCAGCCTAAAAAAACTGTGGCTGTAGCAGTAGCTGAAGATCATGAAGTAATTGAAGCTGTAGCGAAAGCAATTACATTACAGCTAGCTCAATTTCGTCTATATGGAAACCAAGAAAAAATAATGGGGATGTTACAAGAACATAATTTACAAACTTCAGAACATATTGAAGTGATTGCAGCACAGTCAAGTGCTGAGGCTGCAGAACTTTCTGTGAAAGCTGTAAGAAACGGCGAAGCAGATGTGCTCATGAAGGGAAACATCCCAACAGCAAATATTTTGAAAGCTGTATTAAATAAAGAGTGGGGACTTCGTAAAGGTAGCGTACTTTCACACGTTGCAGCATTTGAAGTTCCAAATTACGATCGTCTCATTTTTGTTACAGATGCAGCGATGAACATTGCACCTGATGTAACACAGAAAGCTGCTATTATACAGAATACTGTAGAAGTTGCCCGGGCAATAGGAATTGATTTGCCAAAGGTAGCACCAATTGCAGCGGTAGAGGTTGTGAATCCTGCGATGCAAGCGACAATTGATGCAGCGATGTTAACTCAAATGAATCGCCGCGGACAAATTAAAAATTGTGTCGTTGATGGACCACTTGCTTTAGATAATGCAGTATCACAAATTGCAGCAGAACATAAAGGCATAGTAAGTGATGTAGCAGGTAAGGCAGACATTTTACTCGTCCCAACGATTGAAGCTGGAAATGTGCTATATAAATCACTCGTATACTTTGCGGATGCAAAAGTAGGAGCAATGATTGCTGGCGCAAAAGCACCGATTGTTTTAACATCTCGTGCTGATTCAGCAGAAACAAAAGTATATTCATTAGCATTGGCAGTTGCGACTGCTTCAAAATAAACCAAATAGGGTAAAACAATTAGGGGGAAACGACAATGACATTAGAAATATTCGAATACTTAGAAAAATATGATTATGAGCAAGTAGTATTTTGTCAAGATAAAGAATCTGGTTTAAAAGCAATCATTGCAATTCATGATACAACACTTGGACCAGCTCTTGGTGGAACAAGAATGTGGACATATGATTCTGAAGAAGCGGCGATTGAAGATGCATTGCGTCTTGCAAAAGGGATGACATACAAAAACGCAGCAGCTGGTTTAAACTTAGGTGGTGCGAAAACAGTAATTATCGGTGATCCACGTAAAGATAAGAGCGAAGCAATGTTCCGTGCATTAGGACGTTACATTCAAGGACTAAACGGACGTTACATTACAGCTGAAGATGTTGGTACAACAGTAGATGATATGGATATTATCCACGAAGAAACTGACTTTGTAACAGGTATTTCACCATCATTCGGTTCTTCTGGTAACCCATCTCCAGTAACTGCATACGGTGTGTATCGTGGTATGAAAGCTGCTGCGAAAGAAGCTTTCGGTACTGATAATTTAGAAGGAAAAGTAATTGCTGTTCAAGGTGTTGGTAACGTAGCATATCACCTATGCAAACATTTACACGCTGAAGGAGCAAAACTAATCGTTACAGATATTAATAAAGAAGCTGTACAACGTGCAGTAGAAGAATTCGGTGCAACAGCAGTTGAGCCAAATGAAATTTACGGTGTTGAATGTGATATTTACGCACCATGTGCATTAGGCGCAACAGTTAATGACGAAACTATCCCACAACTTAAAGCAAAAGTAATCGCTGGTTCTGCGAATAACCAATTAAAAGAAGATCGTCACGGCGACATCATTCATGAAATGGGTATCGTATACGCACCAGACTATGTAATTAATGCAGGTGGCGTAATTAACGTAGCAGACGAGTTATATGGATACAATAGAGAACGTGCATTAAAACGCGTTGAGTCAATTTATGACACAATTGCAAAAGTAATCGAAATTTCAAAACGCGATGGCATTGCAACTTATGTAGCAGCTGATCGTCTAGCTGAAGAGCGCATTGCAAGCTTGAAAAACTCTCGTAGCACATACTTACGCAACGGTCACGACATTATTAGCCGTCGCTAATCATTCATATATTACTTTTACAAAAGGTGTGGTTACCTCTTATGAGGTTTCCACCTCCTTTTGAATTTATTAGTGGAGGTAGCAACAGTGTCTTTAAATCGAATTCTTGTTATTAATCCGGGTAGTACATCCACAAAAATCGGTGTTTTTGATAATGAAAGACCCGTTTTAGAAGAAACTATTCGTCATGACGAAGAACAGATTGGAAAATATAAGCGAATTATTGACCAATATGAGTTTCGTAAAGAAACGATCTTAGAAGTTCTACATTCTCACGGTATTAACATTTCAAAGTTAAACGCAGTTTGTGGACGCGGGGGATTACTTCGTCCAATCGAGGGCGGAACATACACAGTAAACGATGCGATGTTAGAAGATTTGAAAAATGGATTTAGCGGTCATCACGCTTCAAACCTTGGGGGCATTTTAGCATATGAAATTGCTTCTGGATTAAATATTCCGGCATTCATTGTAGACCCTGTCGTTGTAGATGAAATGGAGCCGGTTGCTCGTATAAGTGGTATCGCTGGTATGGAACGTAAAAGTATTTTCCATGCATTAAATCAAAAAGCAGTCGCTCGCAAAGTGGCTGAAGAATTAAACCACAAATATGAGGATTTAAATTTATTAGTTACACATATGGGCGGCGGTATTACAGTTGGTGCTCATAAAAAAGGAAAAGTTATCGATGTGAATAATGGTTTAAATGGAGAAGGACCATTTAGCCCAGAGCGTGCGGGTACAGTACCAGTAGGACAACTAGTTGAAATGTGTTTCTCTGGTGAGTATTACCGAGACGAAATGGTTAAAAAACTTGTCGGACAAGGTGGACTTGTAAGTCTTATTGGTACAAATGATGCGATTAAAGTAGAACAAATGGTTGAAAAAGGTGATCCTGAAGCAACTCTTATTTATAAAGCAATGGCGTATCAAGTTGCAAAAGAAATTGGTGGAGCTAGCGCTGTACTTCACGGGAAAATCGATGCAATTGTATTAACTGGTGGACTTGCTTACAGTAAAATTCTTGTTGATGAAATAAAAGAACGAGTAGACTGGATTGCAGATGTTATCGTACATCCAGGAGAAGATGAATTACAAGCATTAGCAGAAGGGGCACTTCGTGTACTACGTGAAGAAGAAGCTCCAAAAGAATATATTGTACGTGAAAAAGAAACGGTAGCTAGGGGTTGAGATAATGGCAAAAGAATATGATTTAGTCATCGTTGGCGGCGGTACTGGTGGATATGTTGCTGCTATTCGTGCATCACAACTAGGTTTAAAAACGGCACTTGTTGAAAAAGAAAATCTTGGTGGTACTTGTTTACACAAAGGATGTATTCCTAGTAAAGCCCTTTTACGTAGTGCGGAAGTATACGCAACTGCTAAGAAAAGTGAAGAGTTCGGGGTTATTGCAAGTAATGTAGAACTAAACTTTGCAAAAGTACAAGAGCGTAAAGAGAAGATTGTAACGCAACTTCATAAAGGTGTTCAGCACTTAATGAAACAAGGTAAAATTGATGTGTTTGAAGGTATTGGCCGTATTCTTGGTCCATCTATTTTCTCTCCGATGCCAGGGACAATTTCAGTTGAACTTGCAAGTGGAGAAGAGAATGAAATGTTAATTCCAAAAAATGTACTTATTGCAACAGGTTCTCGTCCAAATTCATTACCAGGTTTAGAATTAGACGGAGAGTACGTAATGTCTTCCGATCATGCCCTAAAAATGGAAACGCTTCCTAGTTCAATTATTATCGTTGGTGGCGGTGTAATTGGTATTGAGTGGGCATCTATGCTTGCTGACTTCGGTGTAGAAGTTACAGTATTAGAGTATGCGAAAACGATACTACCACTAGAAGATCAAGACGTTTCAAAAGAAATGCAACGTCTATTCAAGAAAAAAGGTATTAAAGTGGTAACTGGTGCAAAAGTATTACCAGAAACATTGGTAAAAGATAATGGAGTAACAATTCAAGCTGAACATAACGGTGAGAATAAAGAATTTAAAGCAGAAAAAATGCTTGTATCTGTAGGAAGACAAGCCAATACGCAAAATATTGGTTTAGAGAATACGGATATCGTTGTGGAAAAAGGATACATTCAAACAAATGAGTTTTATCAAACGAAAGAATCTCATATTTACGCAATCGGTGATGTAATCGGTGGCTTACAGCTTGCTCACGTTGCTTCTCATGAAGGAATAGCTGCAGTAGAACATATTGCTGGTAAAGAAGTTACACCAATTGATTATTCTATGGTATCAAAATGCGTATATAGCAGTCCGGAAGTTGCTTCTGTCGGTTTAACAGAACAAGAAGCGAAAGAAAAAGGCTATAAGTTAAAAGTAGGTAAGTTCTCATTCCGTGCAATCGGGAAAGCGCTTGTATACGGCGAATCAGATGGTTTCGTAAAACTTGTAGTTGATGAAGAAACAAATGACATTCTTGGTGTTCATATGATTGGACCACATGTAACAGATATGATTTCTGAAGCAGGTCTTGCAAGAGTACTTGATGCAACACCTTGGGAAGTAGCACATACAATTCATCCGCATCCATCATTATCTGAGGCGATTGGTGAAGCAGCGTTAGCTGTAGATGGAAAAGCGTTACACGCATAAAAATGTGGATTTAGGAGGTTATGAAAAATGGCAGAAGTAAAAGAAAAGCGCCATGAAGAGCTTGGCTTAAGTGATGAGCAAGTATTAGAAATGTTCCGTACGATGTTACTTGCACGTAAAATCGACGAACGTATGTGGTTATTAAACCGTGCTGGTAAAATTCCATTCGTAATTTCTTGTCAAGGACAAGAGGCAGCACAAGTTGGAGCAGCATTCGCTCTTGATAGAGAGAAAGATTATGCATTACCATACTACCGTGATATGGGTGTTGTATTAGCGTTTGGTATGACAGCGAAAGAACTGATGCTATCTGGTTTCGCGAAAGCTGGAGATCCAAACTCTGGTGGTCGTCAAATGCCTGGTCACTTCGGCCAAAAGAAAAATCGTATTGTGACAGGTTCATCTCCAGTAACAACGCAAGTACCACATGCAGTTGGTATTGCATTAGCTGGAAAAATGGAAAAGAAAGATTTAGTAACGTTTGTTACATTCGGTGAAGGTTCTTCTAACCAAGGTGATTTCCATGAAGGTGCAAACTTTGCTGGCGTACACAAGTTACCTGTTATTTTCATGTGTGAAAATAATAAATACGCAATCTCTATTCCAGTTGAAAAACAATTAGCTTGTAAAAATGTATCAGATCGTGCAATTGGATACGGTATGCCTGGATATACAGTAGACGGAAACGATCCGCTTGCAGTATATAAAGCTGTAAAAGAAGCAGCAGACCGTGGCCGACGCGGTGAAGGCCCAACTTTAATTGAAACAGTATCATATCGTTTAACAGCACATTCAAGTGACGATGATGATCGTGTTTATCGTGATAAAGAAGAAGTAGAAGAAGCAAAGAAAAACGATTCAATTATAACATTTGCTGCTTATTTAAAAGAGGTTGGCGTGTTAACTGAGGAATCTGAAAAACAAATGCTAGACGAAATTATGCATATCGTAAACGAAGCAACAGAATATGCAGAAAATGCTCCGTATGCAGCACCTGAAGATGCATTGAAGCACGTATACGCAGAATAGGGGGGAACGTTTCATGGCTGTAATGTCTTATATTGATGCTATTACATTAGCAATGCGCGAGGAAATGGAACGCGATGAGAAAGTATTCGTTTTAGGTGAAGATGTTGGTAAAAAAGGTGGCGTGTTTAAAGCGACACACGGATTATATGATCAATTTGGTGAAGATCGTGCGCTAGATACACCACTTGCAGAATCTGCAATCGCTGGGGTCGCAATTGGTGCAGCAATGTATGGAATGCGTCCAATCGCTGAAATGCAGTTTGCGGATTTCATCATGCCAGCAGTAAACCAAATTGTTTCTGAGGCAGCAAAAATTCGTTACCGTTCTAATAATGATTGGACTTGTCCAATTACAGTTCGTGCGCCATTTGGTGGCGGTGTTCACGGTGCATTGTATCATTCACAATCTGTAGAAGCGATGTTTGCAAACCAACCTGGTTTAAAAATCGTTATCCCTTCTACACCATATGATGCAAAAGGCTTACTAAAAGCTGCAATTCGTGATGAAGATCCAGTATTATTCTTTGAGCATAAGCGTGCATATCGCTTAATTAAAGGTGAAGTGCCAGAAGATGATTACGTATTACCAATCGGAAAAGCAGATGTAAAACGTGAAGGTGATGATATTACTGTTATCACATACGGATTATGTGTTCATTTTGCTCTTCAAGCGGCTGAAAAGTTAGCACAAGATGGCATCTCTGCACACATTCTTGATTTACGTACTGTATATCCATTAGATAAAGAAGCAATCATTGAAGCAGCTTCTAAAACAGGTAAAGTTCTTCTTGTAACAGAAGACAATAAAGAAGGAAGTATTATGAGTGAAGTGGCAGCAATTATTGCTGAAAACTGTCTGTTTGATTTAGATGCACCAATCGCACGTCTTGCAGGGCCAGACGTTCCAGCGATGCCATATGCACCAACAATGGAAAAATTCTTTATGGTAAATCCAGATAAAGTTGAAAAAGCAATGCGTGAACTTGCGGAATTTTAATCGGGGGGACTATACATGGCTGTAGAAAATATTACAATGCCTCAGCTCGGGGAGAGCGTTACAGAGGGTACAATTAGTAAATGGCTCGTGAATGTTGGCGATCACGTAAACAAATATGATCCGCTTGCAGAAGTAATGACTGATAAAGTAAACGCTGAAGTACCATCTTCTTTCACTGGTATTGTGAAAGAGTTAATCGCTAGTGAAGGTGATACGTTAGCTGTAGGTGAAGTAGTTTGTGTAATTCAAGTAGAAGGCGCAGATGAAGTAGCGGCAACAGCTGTTGAGGAAAAAACAAAAGAAGAACCAAAGGCAGAAGTAGCTACGCCTGAAAAAGCACCGAGAGCAAAACAACCAACTGATGGAAAACCTCGTTTTTCACCAGCTGTGTTAAAACTTGCGGGTGAGCATAACGTTGATTTAGATCAAGTAGAAGGTACGGGGGCAAACGGCCGTATCACTCGTAAAGATATTTTAAAGCTAGTGGAATCTGGAAATATTCCGCAAGCAGGTGCGGCGAAGAAAGAGGAAGCGGTAGCAGCAGTAGTAGAAGCGCGTCCAGAAGCACCAAAAGCAGCGCCAGTAGCGCAAAAAGTAGAATCTGCGAAACCAGTTTCTGTACCAACAATGCCTGGCGATATCGAAATTCCAGTAACAGGTGTGCGTAAAGCAATCGCAGCGAACATGTTACGTAGTAAACACGAAGCGCCACACGCTTGGATGATGATTGAAGTAGATGTGACAAACCTTGTGTCATACCGTAATTCAATTAAAGGTGATTTCAAAAAGCGTGAAGGCTTTAACTTAACGTTCTTTGCTTTCTTCGTAAAAGCAGTAGCACAAGCGTTAAAAGAATACCCTCAAATTAATTCAATGTGGGCTGGCGATAAAATCGTTCAGAAGAAAGATATTAACCTTTCTATCGCTGTTGCAACAGAGGACGAACTATTTGTACCAGTAATTAAACATGCGGACGAGAAGACAATTAAAGGCATTGCTCGTGAAATTACAGAACTTGCAGGAAAAGTACGTACGAAATCGTTAAAAGCGGACGAAATGCAAGGCGGAACATTTACAATTAATAACACAGGATCATTCGGTTCTGTTCAATCTATGGGTATTATTAATTACCCACAAGCGGCTATTTTACAAGTTGAATCAATTGTAAAACGCCCAGTAATTATGGATAATGGCATGTTTGGTGCTCGTGACATGGTTAACTTATGTTTATCACTTGATCACCGTGTACTAGATGGCTTAATTTGTGGTAAGTTCTTAGGACGTGTAAAAGAAATTTTAGAAAATACGTCAGAAAATAATACATCTGTATATTAAATAAAAAGCTCGCTTATGCGAGCTTTTTATCATCCTATTTCTTCATCTACATCCTACTATATGTATAATACCTTTCCCAGTAATCTTACAATGAACGATTATGTATTAGGAATTTATGAAAATACATTGCTGATATATGGTATATGGATATAAAATAAGAAAAGAATAATTTTTTTGGCAAATCTTACTGATGAAACTGTAGTATAATATATTGTATTGTATGAAAAAGAGAGTTATTCTATATAAGTGTTTTATAGATAATGTGTAATCAGTCGTCAAAACATGAAGAATGTTGACTCCTGGTTTTTTATTTTGCTGTAACAATGTTTCAGGAGGATGTCATGAAAAGAAGTACCGAGTTTCTAAAAAGTTTAGATGTAAAATTAATATTAATTTTGTTAGCATTATGTGTTACGAGTATAGCTGCTATATATAGCAGTCAGCAAACTGGCCAATATGGAGAGTCAAACTTTGCAATGAAACAGGGTTTGAACTACATAATTGGGGTTGTATTGTTATTGCTTGTTGCAAGCATTGACTTAGATCAATTACAAAAATTGTCTTGGCCACTTTATATCGTTGGATTTGCTTCACTTATTCTTTTGAAAATACTACCGGTTTCCACTTTCACACCTGAAAAATTAGGTGCAAAAAGATGGTTTGTATTTCCGTTAGTTGGACAAATTCAACCATCTGAGTTTTTCAAAATTTCATTGCTTCTCGTGGTAGCAAGTATAGCAGTGAAACATAATGCGCAGTATATGGCAAGGACATTCCAAACGGACTTAAAATTAGTAGGTAAAATTGTACTAGTATCCCTCCCGCCTATTGCTGTTGTATATAGCCAACCGGATACAGGGATGGTGTTCTTATATGCTGCTGCCATTGCATGTATTTTATTCATGTCAGGTATTCAGAAGAAATTGATAGCGTTATGTACAGTTATTCCAGTCACTATACTATCTACGTTAATATTTATTTACGTAAGGTATGAGGATTTCTTCTTTAATAAGTTAGTTACGCTACTAAAACCGCACCAACAATCACGTATTTTAGGTTGGTTAGATCCATTTGAACATACAGATCAAGGTTATCAAACACAGCAATCAATTTTAGCTGTAGGTAGTGGCGGTATGGAAGGGAAAGGGTTTGGCGAAGGGAACGTTTATATCCCTGAGAAGCATACAGACTTTATTTTCGCTACAATTGCCGAAGAAGGTGGATTTATCGTAGCAGCGTTAGTTGTATTCTTGTTCCTATTACTACTATATAGAACAATTATTATCGGTTATTCTGCTGATAATTTATTCGGTACATTATTATGTGCTGGATCGATTGGGATATTAACGGTTCAAATATTCCAAAACATCGGTATGATCGTTGGATTAATGCCTGTAAAAGGGATTGCATTACCTTTCTTATCTTATGGGGGAAGTTCCTTATTCTCAAATATGATTATGATGGGGCTCATATTATCGGTACGGAAAACGTATAAAAAATATATGTTTTCAGTTAAGTAAAAAAAGCTGGTTCGTTTTTAAACGAACCAGCTTTTTTTACATATATACGCATAAACGTTGCAAACTAAAACGGACTAGCAGTTTGGGATGTAAGGAGTGCAAAGTGATGCATATGCATATTTTTGAGGGAGCACGGCATCTTTCTAATAGTGAATGGGTTATTCGGGCTATCATAGCATACATATTTTTAATATTAGTTGCGAAAGCAATGGGACAAAGATCCATCGCGCAACTTCGTTTTTTAGATGTTGTATTAGTGTTATTGCTTGGTGGGAATATTTCTAACGCATTGTCTGATGAAAAAGTAGGATTAATGGGCTCGATGATTACAACGTTTATACTCGTTGTACTTCATATTATAAGTTCAGTTTTAATGTTGAAATGGGATAGATGGAGACGCTTTTTAGAGCCAGCACCTATCATTCTTATACACAACGGCTCCATTGATTTTAGCAATTTGAAAAAAGCGAGAATTACGGTGGAATATTTATTTTCAGAACTTCGTATGCGAAATGTGAGCGATATTCAAACGATCAAATTAGCATTATGGGAAGCGAACGGTGTCGTTTCTATATTTCGGTATCCAGAATATGAGGCAGCTTCCCGGCTTGATCTAAAAGTGGCGGGAAAAAAATCTCCAGTTTCTTTTGTATTAGTAAAGGATGGGAGCATTCAACAAGATGTTCTTGCTTTATTAGGGAAAACAGAAGAATGGGCGAGAGAATTTCTAGAGAAAAACGCAGAAGTTGAATCCATTTTGTTAGCTACAGTAGATGAAACACATAAAATAAATATTTTGTTAAAAAAATGAAAAATATACGCATTTTGTCGTTTCATACATATGATACAATAGTGTGGACAACGAAAAAGGAGGGATACGATGGGATATGTAGAAGAATTACGGAAAATAGTTGGTCATCGCCCTTTAATTTTAGTTGGTGCTGTTGTACTCGTTATAAATGAAAATAGATATGTATTATTACAACAAAGAACAGAGCCTTACGGAAAATGGGGGCTGCCTGGCGGATTAATGGAGCTTAGTGAATCCCCAGAAGAAACTGCTTTTCGTGAAGTATACGAAGAAACAGGAATAAGGGTGAAGAACCTACGATTAATCAATGTGTTTTCTGGAGCGAACTATTTTACAAAATTAGCAAACGGTGATGAATTTCAATCTGTAACGACTGCTTATTATACGGACGAATACGATGGAGATTTTGTTATGAACAAAGAAGAAGCGGTTCAGCTTAAATTCTTCCCACTAACAGAACTACCTGACTATATTGTTGGGTCGCATAAAAAAATGATTAGTGAATATATGAAGATTATGGAAAAAAAGATATAATAATAGTGAAAGAAATACAAAAACACAGTTCTGGTTGGTAGTCCAGACGCATGATTTCATGTCAGTAACCTTCCCCTCCGGGATGTCCCGTATTTCTAATTTTTTTAGGGGGGGCTGTCAATGGATTTGACAGTATATCACGATGGCCAATTTTTTGTTGGAATCATTACATGTAAAGAAAAAGGGAAGTTGTATGGAGCGAGGTATATTTTTGGAACGGAACCTTCAGACGAAGAAGTGCTTATATTTGTGAACGGTTCAATGTTAGCGTATTTTCAGCACTTTGCAAAATGTGGCGTGGAAGTGAAAGAAAAACAGCGTCCCAAAAATATAAAACGGATCATACGACAAGCAGCAAAAGAAGTAAATGTAAACCGCTTTACTAAGGCACAAGAGGCAATTAGCTTATCTTATGAACTGCATAAACAAGAAAAGAAAGTGCAATCTAAGGAGAAGCGAGAGGCTGAAAAACAAAGAAGACGTTTAATCAAAGTACAAAAAGCAAAGCAAAAACATCGTGGTCATTAAGAAAAGGTGTTAGAGCAAGAGCTCTAACACCTTTTCTATGCTGAAATACAAGTAAACTTACTTGTATTTCATAAACATTAACTGGTAAGATACAAATAGGTAGTTTTAGAGGAGGGAAAAGATTGATTAATTTTAACTTTTTTATGAATGATGTTGTCCGCCAAGCGCGTGAAGAGATTGTCTCTGCTGGATATACAGAATTGACGACGCCAGAAGCAGTAGACGAAGCGTTTAAAAGAAATGGAACAACACTTGTAATGGTCAACTCTGTATGTGGTTGTGCAGGCGGTATTGCTCGTCCTGCTGCTGCGCATTCTGTACATTATGATAAACGTCCTAACCACCTTGTAACGGTGTTTGCAGGTCAAGATAAAGAAGCGACAGCAAGAGCTCGTGAATATTTCGAAGGGTACCCACCATCTTCTCCATCATTTGCTTTATTAAAAGATGGAAAAATTGTAACGATGGTAGAGCGTCATGAAATTGAAGGTCATGAACCGATGCAAGTTATTGCAAAACTACAATCGTATTTCGAAGAGAATTGCGAAGAACTATAATCAGTGGAGGTGGTTCATCCCAACGGATTATAAGTCCTTATAAAAATAAATGAAAAGGCGGTACGTCCACATTCAAGTGGATGTACCGCCTTTTTTTATTTCGTATTAAAATTTGTGGGATATGCATAGTTTTGTTATTTTATGCATCTTTTTATACATTGGTAACGGTGTTTTAACTTGTTTTATATTTATTTTTATTTTATATATTGCATAAAAATAAAAGTGCTGATACAATACAAACATCGAATAAATATTCTATTAAACTTTTAAATATACATTATTAGGGGGAAGAAAGATGAAGAAGTTATTATCAATATCGTTTGCACTTATTTTGATTTTAAGTATGTTTAGTGCTTGTAGTAATGGAGAAGAAAAGGCTACTGGAAAAAATAAAAAAGTACTGGTTATGGGGACTTCAGCAGATTATAAACCGTATGAATACGTAGAAGCTTCAAAAAGTGATGAAATTATCGGCTTTGATGTTGATGTTGCTAAATATATCGGAAAAGAACTTGGTTATGAAGTGAAAGTGAAAGATATGGATTTTGGTGGTTTATTAGCATCTCTTAGCTCAGGAAAAGTTGATTTCGTAATGGCAGGTATGACGCCAACTGCAGAGCGTAAAAATAATGTTGATTTCACAGATATTTACTTTGTTGCGAAAAACATGATTGTTTCTAAAAAGGACTCTAACATTCAATCTGTAGAGGATTTAAAAGGGAAAAAAGTAGGGGTACAAACAGGGTCTATTCAAGAAGAGAAAGCAGCAGAATTTAAAAAACAAGTAGATTTCAAAGTTGAGGGACGTGACCGTATACCAGAAATCGTACAAGAAATTAAAGCTGGTCGTTTTGACGCTGCAATTATAGAAGACACAGTTGCTAAAAATTATTTAGAGAAAATGAAAGATTTACAAGGAATTGAAATTAAAGAAGCGCCAGAAGAAGTTGGAGCAGCAATTGCCCTTCCGAAAAACAGTGACAAAACAGCTGAATTTAATAAAGTAATTAAAAAAATGCAAGAAAATGGAGAAATGGATAAATTAGTGAAGAAATGGTTTGGCAGCGAAAAATAAGCTGACTTTCACTTTTCTGTGAGGGGAATGAAAAGAATGAACTTAGATTTTTCGGCGATTACGCCTTCGATACCGTATATATTAAAAGGTCTAGAAGTTACTTTGAAAATTGTAGCAGTATCAGCTTTAGCAGGGTTTCTTTTAGGGACGTTATTAGCACTTTGCAAAATTGCTAGAATACGAGCATTAAATATAGCGGCATATCTTTATACATCAATTTTCCGTGGTACACCACTTGTATTGCAATTAATGATTATTTATTTCGGTGTCCCGCAAATAATTGGTTATGAAATACCGGCATTCTTAGCAGCTGTACTTGCATTTAGCTTAAATTCAGGTGCATATATGTCAGAAGTAATCCGCGCGGGCATTCAAGCGGTTGATAAAGGACAAACAGAAGCGGCGATGGCTTTAGGAATTCCATACGGAAAAATGATGCGAAATATCATTTTTCCTCAAGCTTTAAAAAATATATTACCGGCACTTGTAAACGAGTTTGCGACGCTTACGAAAGAATCGGCTGTAGTAACAGTAATAGGCGCAACGGATTTAATGCGCCGTGCTTACATCGTAGGCGGGGAGACATTTAAATATCTTGAACCATTACTTTTTGTTGGACTCATTTATTATATGCTAGTCATTATTCTTACATTAGTCGGGAAGGCAATTGAAGGGAGAATGAAGAAAAGTGATTAAAATTGAAAACCTTCATAAATCATTTGGAAAAAACGAAGTATTAAAAGGAATTACAACAACGATTGGAAAAGGGGAAGTAGTAGCGATTATTGGACCGTCTGGATCAGGGAAATCAACATTTTTACGTTGTATGAATGTGTTAGAAGCACCGACAAATGGTCACATTTGGATTGGAACGGAAGAAGTAACGAATCCGAAAACGAATATTATGCACGTCCGTGAAAATGTCGGAATGGTATTTCAGCATTTCCACCTATTTCCTCATATGACTGTATTAGAAAATATTACGTATGCTCCTATCAATGTAAAAGGAGTAACGAAACAAGAAGCTGAAAAGAAAGCCGAAAAACTTTTAGAAAAGGTCGGCTTATTAGATAAAAAAGATACGTATCCGAATCGTCTTTCTGGCGGACAAAAGCAACGTGTAGCAATTGCAAGAGCGTTAGCAATGGAACCAGAAGTAATGTTATTTGATGAACCGACATCAGCACTAGATCCAGAGATGGTAAAAGAAGTGCTAGAAGTTATGAAATCATTAGTTACGACAGGAATGACAATGGCAATTGTTACACATGAAATGGGATTTGCAAAAGAAGTAGCAGATCGCGTTCTCTTTTTAGATGGTGGAAAACTTGTAGAAGATAGTGCGCCAGCAGAATTTTTTGCAGCACCGAAAAGTGAGCGTGCGCAACAATTTTTACAAAAGATATTGTAATATGTAACGGTTACGTGAATAATAAGTAGAAAAGGATGACATTGTGTCATCCTTTTTTTATACTGATTGTAAATACGTTTATACATATAGGAGCAATGCTATGTTCAAAATTGGATACCGTACAGTAAAAACAGCAATAGGGACAGGCGCAGCCGTTTTTATTGCTCAGTTATTAGGATTAGAATTTTATAGTTCAGCGGGTATTTTAGTTATATTATGTGTACAAAATACGAAACGTAAATCACTTCAAGTATCGTTACATCGTTTTTTAGCTTGTGTATTATCAATGGTGTTCGCATTTTGTATTTTTGAGACAATTGGATATACACCACTAGCAATTAGCGTATTATTACTTACATTTATTCCGACTGCAGTTATGCTTAAAATTCAAGAAGGTATTGTCACGAGTTCAGTTATTGTGATGCATCTATATTCATTGAAACAAATTACGTGGCTTATTGTTGGAAATGAAATTGCGATATTAACGATAGGGATTAGCGTGGCTCTCTTAGTGAATATGTATATGCCAAGTAGTGAAAATAAACTAAAAGAGTATCAAGATAAAATAGAAAGTAATTTTAAAACGATTTTGTTTGAAATGGTTGTGTATTTACGAAATCGAGAAAGTAGTTGGAGCGGGGCAGAACTTATTGAAACTGAACAGATGCTAAATGAAGCTAGAGATTTATCGTTTAAGAAACTTGAGAATGCATTTATGCGAGAAGATGACTATTACTATCGTTATTTTAATATGCGCATGCAACAATTCGAAATTTTAGAGCGAATGATTCCGTTAGCAGCTTCTTTATCGTGGACATATGAACAAGCTGACATGATTGCCGATGTGGTTGAAAACATTAGTAATGCTATTAGCCCTCAGAGTACCGGGGTTATTTCTTTAAGACAGCTTCAAGAAATGAGAGAATTATTTAGAGAGATGCCATTGCCGGCTACACGTGAAGAATTTGAGATACGTGCGAAACTTGTTCAACTTGTATACGAAATGGAACAATATTTACTCATTAAAAGTCGTTTTAAGGGAAAGGATAATATAAAAGAACTTATATAGAAGGTAGGAATTATTTATGCCGTATCTTCTCTCTTTCCTATTATGTCTTTCTTTATCGCCTATTTGGCCCCTTGGTGATAATCCACGTGCCGGTGATCCTTTTATTATTGTAAATAAAGCGACGAATAAACTAGCTTATATTGACGATGGGAAGATTCAAAAGGTTTTTCCAGTCGCGACAGGAAAAACAAATGAATTAACCCCAGAGGGAACTTTTGATATTGTAATGAAAGCAAAGGATCCGTATTATATTGCAAAGGATATTCCAGGGGGATCACCGAAAAATCCACTTGGATCTAGGTGGATGGGATTTAATGCACGAGGAACTGATGGGAGTAAATATGGAATACATGGAACAAACCAACCGAGTTCAATTGGAAAGTATATTTCACAAGGGTGTATAAGAATGAAGAAAAATGATGTGGAGTATTTATTTGATCGTATTCCAATTGGAACGAAGGTGTGGATTGTAAAATCGAAAAAATCATTTCAGCAATTGGCAAAAGAAAAAGGAGCCATTGCATATGAAAAAGCCAACGAAAAAGTTGGTTTTTTCTATTGTAATAAGTTGTCTTGACATGTGTACATAACCATGCGTTAATGAGAGTATAGAAAGATTAAATTAGATAAAGGAGTTGCTCATATGTACTTGAATCCAAAACTTTCGTATATGCAGTTTTTTATGGGATTTCTATTTATTATTACATTCATATTGGCAACTTTTAATATATGTTCTTATCTTGTAGCGATTGTATGTATGGCATTACTTAATCTTACTTTTGTTATTGGGGCATTTCAGCAGAAACAATATACAAGTTTTGTGATAGCACTTGTAATGTCATTTTCCTTTAGCATTGTAGCGATTGTGCTTTACATAAAATAAACCATCTCGATTTCGAGATGGTTTATTTTATTATGTGTAAAAAGTAAAAAAAGGACGAACAGATCGTCCTTTTTACCAAAACATACTTGCGCCAGCAAGTAATGTTGTTACAAGCATAGAAATTAGCATTACATAAATCATAACTTTTTGAGCTTTTTTATGCATCGTTAAACCTCCTTGCAAATCAGTACAATATCATTGTAACGAGAAATGATATTGTGGACAAGGGGGAGAGAAATGACAAAATTCGAGAAGTGTATGTAAAGTATAACAGGAAATTTGTATGTACGTAGAGAATATATAAGAATGATAGGGTATAAGTTTTTTGTTATGCAAGCTGAAGAATGGAGATACGATGATGAAAATATATGAAACAAATCGTTTACATTTAAGGGAAATTGATGAGTCGTATGCTGAAAAAGTTCTTCAATATTACGACAGAAATCGTGAATTTTTAAAAGCCTGGGAAGAGTATAGACCGGATGATTTTTTTACGTTAGATTATCAAAAGAAAAAGTTACAAAAGGATAGAAAAGAGATCGCAGAAGGTAAAATCATCAGGCTTTGGATTTTTAAAAAAGGTGATGATACGAAAATAATTGGATGTATTTCATTTAATTTAATTGTTCGTGGAATTTACCAATCTTGTGTACTCGGCTATAAATTAGATAAGGAAGAGTTAAACAAAGGTTATACGACAGAAGCGCTTAGAAAAGCGATTCAAGTTGCTTTTGAGGAATTTCAATTACATCGTATAGAAGCACCGATTATGCCACGAAATTTAGCATCTATACAAGTCGTGACGAAGATAGGTTTTCAGTATGAGGGCGTGTCTAGGAAGATGTTAATGGTTAATGGAGTGTGGGAAGATCATATGCGCTGGGTATTGTTAAATGAGTAATAGAAAGCAGATGGTTATCTAGACATATAAACCGTCTGTTTTTTGTCTTGTATTTCGAAACTTTTGCGAAATTCTGTTATAATTAATAGTGTTACATACATAATGGTAGTGCAGGAGGCGCAGTCTTATGATTAATCAAGAACGTTTAGTAAATGAATTTATGGAGTTAGTACAAGTAGATTCTGAAACGAAATTTGAAGCAGAAATTTGCAAAGTATTAACAAAGAAATTTACAGATTTAGGTGTAGAAGTATTTGAAGATGACACAATGGCTGTTACTGGGCATGGTGCAGGTAACTTAATTTGTACATTACCAGCAACAAAAGATGGTGTTGATACAATTTACTTTACTTCTCATATGGATACAGTAGTTCCTGGTAATGGAATTAAGCCTTCTATTAAAGATGGATATATCGTATCAGATGGTACTACGATTTTAGGTGCAGATGATAAAGCAGGATTAGCATCCATGTTCGAAGCAATCCGTGTTTTAAAAGAGAAAAATATCCCTCATGGTACAATTGAATTTATTATTACAGTTGGAGAAGAATCTGGTCTTGTTGGTGCAAAAGCATTAGATCGTGAGCGCATTACTGCGAAATACGGTTATGCATTAGATAGCGATGGAAAAGTTGGTGAAATCGTTGTTGCAGCTCCAACACAAGCGAAAGTGAATGCGATTATTCGCGGGAAAACAGCTCATGCTGGTGTAGCACCAGAAAAAGGTGTATCTGCAATTACTATCGCAGCGAAAGCAATTGCGAAAATGCCACTTGGCCGTATTGATTCTGAAACAACTGCAAATATTGGACGTTTTGAAGGTGGTACACAAACGAATATCGTTTGCGATCACGTACAAATCTTTGCAGAAGCGCGTTCTTTAATCAATGAAAAAATGGAAGCGCAAGTTGCGAAAATGAAAGAAGCATTTGAAACAACTGCAAAAGAAATGGGCGGTCATGCAGACGTTGAAGTAAACGTTATGTATCCAGGATTTAAATTTGCTGATGGCGATCACGTTGTAGAAGTTGCAAAACGTGCAGCTGAAAAAATTGGTCGTACACCTTCTCTTCACCAAAGTGGTGGCGGAAGTGATGCAAACGTAATTGCAGGACACGGCATTCCAACAGTTAACTTAGCAGTTGGTTATGAAGAAATTCATACAACAAATGAAAAGATTCCTGTTGAAGAATTAGCGAAAACAGCAGAATTAGTTGTTGCAATTATTGAAGAAGTAGCGAAGTAATGTAATAGAAAAAGCGTGTAAATCACAACTGATTTACACGCTTTTTATTTTGATTCGATTGCTTTTACAAGGCGGATAAGCCAATACAAGAAAATCCATGGCAGTATGTAAGTTGTTACTACATGGACTAGGCGAGGGAGAAAACCAGCTATGTTAATATCAAAAATAGGAAGAAGTAAATAATTGATTGCGACGATTAGTATAATTACGAGAAACGTATAA
This sequence comes from Bacillus cereus group sp. Bc010, assembly GCF_027716745.1. Lineage (NCBI taxonomy): Bacteria > Bacillati > Bacillota > Bacilli > Caryophanales > Bacillaceae > Bacillus > Bacillus cereus group sp. Bc010. Next base: position 124,978 of record NZ_JAQFUY010000009.1, on the reverse strand, counting down.
TTGAGTTTATCAGTCGATTTCATAATAATCACCCCTGATTACAAATATATCCACTTTGTTTAAATTATAGCAATAAATATGATAGAAAAGAACAAGTAATTATTATAATTATTGTGCAAAATTTGATATAATAAAAGAACGAATGTTCTAGTTGGGGGGAGTACTATGCGAGAAATGTATCCGAAAAAGGGCCGTGTTATTTTACATGTAGATATGAATTGTTTTTTTGCATCTGTTGAAATTGCTCATGACCCATCATTACAGGGGAAGCCGTTAGCGGTTGCTGGAAATGAAAAAGAAAGAAAAGGAATTATCATCACATGTAGTTATGAGGCGAGAGAATATGGAATACGTACAACGATGCCACTTTGGGAAGCAAAAAGGTTATGTCCACAATTAGTTGTAAGGCGCCCTAATTTTACATTATATCGTGAAGCTTCATTTCAAATGTTTCAAATCCTTTCCCGTTTTACGGAAAAAATACAACCAGTATCAATAGATGAGGGATATTTAGATATTACAGATTGTTACGCACTCGGTTCGCCTCTTGAAATAGCAAAGATGATTCAGCAAGTGTTATTAACAGAGTTACAGTTGCCGTGTAGCATCGGAATTGCTCCAAACCTTTTCCTAGCAAAAACAGCTTCTGATATGAAAAAGCCTCTCGGTATTACCGTGCTCCGAAAACGAGATATTCCAGAAATGATTTGGCCGCTTCCGGTTGGAGCGATGCATGGAATTGGAGAAAAAACAGCTGAGAAATTAAAAGATATTCATATACAAACAATTGAACAGTTAGCAAAAGGAAATGAACATATCATTCGCGCTAAAATTGGAAAGCATGGTGTTGATTTACAAAGAAGGGCAAAAGGTGTGGATGATAGAGAAGTTGATCCGAGTCAAATGGGACAACATAAAAGCGTTGGTAATTCGATGACTTTTTCAAAGGATATGGATGAAGAAAAAGAATTACTTGATATGTTAGAAAGGCTATCAAAATCAGTGAGTAAAAGATTACAAAAGCGAACTCTTGTCAGCTATAATATTCAGATTATGATTAAGTATCATGATAGGCGGACAGTAACGAGGAGTAAGCAATTGAAAAATGCCATTTGGGAAGAACGAGATATTTTTCAAGCGGCCTCTCGTTTATGGAAGCAACATTGGGACGGCGATTCCGTTCGTTTATTAGGTGTTACAGCTACTGAAATAGAGTGGAAGACTGAATCGGTGAAGCAATTAGATTTGTTTTCATTTGAAGAAGATGCGAAAGAAGAGCCGCTACTTGCTGTCATTGATCAAATTAATGATAAGTATGGAATGCCGCTTTTACAACGAGGTAGTCAATTATTACGTAAGCAAGAAAAGTCTTTTCAGCAAAAATTAGAAAATAAGTTTATGTAGAAGGTGTCATGAAGCTGTAAATATCATGACACCTTTTATGTTCAACTTGCTTCTAAATCTAATGAAGTTTTCCAACCAGCTGCAGTAACGCCAGATTCTAATAGCATTCTGCTCACTATTTTTTCAATTAAGACTGCTGTATTTGTGTTGCAGTGTAATGTCGCTTGTATACATACTTTTTGATTAGAATCTACGTCTTCACTATACAATTCTTTTAAACCAATGCCTTCAGAACTTACCATATGCATAAGTAAAAAACGAATATGGGCTTCATGTTCTTCTGAACAAGTGAGAGAAAGTAAGTAGTTCGTTTGTTCAGGTGATTCTTCTTTTGATTTTTGATTCATAAAGAGAGCGATTGGGCGAAGTAGTATGTTTGCTAGTAAAACACCAGCTGCACCTAATATAGCTGCAATGAGGAAACCAGCGCCTGTAAGAGTACCAACAGCAGCTGCGCACCATAGGGTAGCCGCAGTATTAAGCCCCCTAATACTAAAACCATCGCGGATAATAACGCCACCTCCTAAAAAACCAATCCCACTGACGACTTGAGCGGCAATACGTGAAGGGCTAGCATCGTGATCAATCATGACGGATAATAAAACAAATATACAGGCACCAAGTGATACGAGAGCATTTGTCCGTAGCCCAGCCATCCTATGTCTCCATTGTCGTTCCATTCCGATGCAAGCACCTACAAGAATTGCAATAAATAATCTTAGTACAATGTCATACCATACCATCATGGTCACCTCCACACATATAAGTCCAAGTTATGTTTTTGAGAATGAGCGGGAAGCACCCGCTCATTCTCATTTTTATAACCAGCTATGAAACTTTTTAATATAAATTTTTTTTAGGAACTGTGTTAAGAAAGCATAGCCTAATAGTATTCCTATTAACCAAGGGAAATAGCTAAGTGGTAATGCTTGTAATCCAACGGCTGCTCCAAGTGGCGAGAATGGAATATAAATTCCGATTACCATAATACAAGCGGTTAATAAAAGAACCGGTACTGATGCAGTACTTTGAATAAACGGAATCTTCTGTGTTCTTATCATGTGAACAATTAAAGTTTGTGTTAGCAATCCAACGACAAACCAACCAGATTGGAATAATGATTGTTCGCTAGCTGTATTTGCACCGAAGACGTTCCACATGACCACATAGGTGATGATATCAAATACGGAACTAATGGGACCGATGCAAATAATGAAGTTCCGTAAATTTGCAGTATCCCATTTTCTTGGTTTTTCTAAAAACTCTTTATCCATTTTGTCCCAGGGGATAGACAGTTGTGAAATATCATAAAGTAAGTTTTGAATTAAAAGGTGAATGGCAAGCATCGGCAAGAAAGGAATGAAGGCACTTGCTACTAACACACTAAATACATTTCCGAAGTTAGAGCTCGCTGTCATTTTAATGTATTTCAAAATATTACCGAATGTAGTGCGTCCTTCTAAAATACTTGCTTCTAATATCATTAAACTTTTTTCAAGTAGAATAATATCGGAAGACTCTTTTGCAATATCAGTTGCAGTATCAACAGATATGCCAACGTCAGCTTCCCGTAACGCTACGGCGTCGTTAATGCCATCTCCCATATAACCTACAGTGTGTCCGTTTCCTTGTAATACTCGTATAATGCGAGATTTTTGCATTGGATTTAGTTTAGCAAAAACAGTTGTTTCTTCGGCTAGCTTTGCTAATGCTTTATCAGGTAAAGCATCGATTTCGTAACCAAGGATAGGCTCGCCAATATTTAATCCAACTTCTTTACATACCTTTTTTGTCACGATTTCGTTATCACCAGTTAAAATTTTTACTTGTACACCATGTTTTTGTAATGCTTGAATGGCAGTAGCGGCAGATGGTTTCGGTGGATCTAAAAAGCCAATATATCCAGCGAGAATCATATCATTTTCATCTTGTACGGCGTACTCTTTATTATTTGTTGGTCTATTTTTTTTATAAGCTACAGCAATAACGCGCATACCTTCACTATTCAAAGTCTCACTTAGTTGTTTTACATGTAAGCGCATGTCATCGGTAAGAGAAGCAATTTTGCCATCTATTTCAGTGTAGTTGCAAATAGATAAAATTTCTTCTACAGCCCCTTTACAGACCATTGTATGTTCACCTGAATTGTTTTTTACAATGACGGACATACGCCGACGAGCAAAGTCAAATGGAATTTCATCTAGTTTTTGAAAAACGGATGGATCAAATTTTTGAATTTCTTCTGTATGTTTTATAACAGCTTTATCTATTAAATTTTTCAATCCTGTTTGATAGAAGCTATTTAAATAGGCAAAGTGTAATACACGATTACATGTATTACCATTAGGATCTAAGTGCCGAACAAGTACAACTTTATCTTCTGTTAAAGTTCCTGTTTTATCGGTACAAAGAATGTTCATAGCACCTAAATTTTGAATAGAATTCAGCTGTTTTACAATTACTTTCTGTTTAGACATGTTAACGGCACCTTTAGCTAAATTAGCAGTCACAATCATTGGTAACATTTCAGGTGTTAGACCAACTGCGATTGCAATAGCGAAGAAGAAAGCTTCTTGCCAATCCCCTTTTGTGAATCCGTTAATGAGAAGAACGATAGGTGCCATAATAAGCATGAATGTAATTAAAAGCCAGCTTACTTTGTTTACACCTTTATCAAAGCTTGTTTCTACGCGCTTACCGATTACTTTATTTGCTAAAGAGCCAAAATACGTATCGGTACTTGTGGAGATGACAACCGCTCTTGCGCTACCACTTACAATATTTGTCCCCATGAAGCAAAGATTTTCCATATCGAGTGGATTGTAATTTTTTTTCGTGCTTTTCGGTAATAGATGTTTATTTTCTGTATGATAGCAGTTTTCGTATTTTTCTACAGGAAGTGCTTCTCCTGTTAAAGAAGATTGGTTCACAAATAAATCTTTAGCCGATAAAATACGCACATCAGCTGGAACAATGTCTCCGGCTGAAAGTGAAATAATATCGCCAGGTACAAGTTCCTCAATTGGAATTTCCGATGGATCAGTTCGCTTCAAAATTTTTACATTTTTTGTTTCGTGTACAAATCCATCTATTCTAAAGACACTCGCCGTTGTTCGGACCATAGCCTTTAACTGATCCGCAGCTTTTTGAGAACGAAATTCTTGCAAAAAGCGAATCGTTGCACTTAGCATTACCATTACAGATACGACAATAGTTCCTTGTATGTCATCTGTGAAAAAAGAAAGTGCGCCGAGAGCTAATAAAACAAAAATAAATGGATTTTTAAATGCCAGCAGAAATTGAATGTACCACGGTGATGTTTTATTATGAGCTATTTCATTAAGGCCATATAAAGAAAGTCTACGAGACGCTTCTTCTTTAGAGAGTCCATTTTCTGTTGTTTCTAAAAGTCGTAACGCTTTGTTTGCATCCTGCGTTGCGACTTCCACTAATAATTTGTGATTTGTTTTCATACAATCTTGATCGTATGAATGTTTCGTTTCTTGTCTTAGTAAATTTAACATCGGTAGTTCCTCCTTTTTCATGAAGGAGGAAACAAGCTGTTACTCGACTATTTAAAATTAGGAGGAACAGTTTCTTTCCTACCTACATGATGAAATATTAACGTAAAACATATGGGTATCTGGGCCGAATCATCAATTGCCAACTGTTCCTCACCTCCGTACAATTTAGTAGTTTCTGAATATGCTATGTTTGTTTCATAGTAAGGTGCATATATACGTAAAAAGACCTTTACTCAAAACGAGTAAAGGTCTGAATTCGCAGTTAAAAGAGTCCACAACAAAGACTGTTAGTAAGCATAAATCAAAACAGTTTTTGTGTATGACAAAATACATGCACCTCTCCCTCGTTGAGTTTTAGCACTGTATAGCATAGGTACTGAAACCAGCTACGTTAAAAAAGGCCTTCATTCCGACCTTTCTTGTTGACCCATTGGCGTCTCTCGACATTTTTGGGCAGCAGCGTTTCTCTATACAGGAGCCTCACCTAACAGAGACCATATTCAATTACATGTTGAATGTTAGCACTGAAATTTTGTAGTGTCAACATATTTTTTGAAAACTCAAATAGATTTATCTTGGCTATATAGTAGGAAATAAGCGGAGTTTTTTTGAAATAAGGTTGGAAAATAAATATTGTAATGAACATAATAAAAAGCACTGATCACAGTGCTTTTTGTTATAGATTATGAGATTGTAACATTTTCAAAAATAACAATCTCTGAACTGTTTGCAGTTGAAACGCGTTGTGCATAATATGTTAAAGCTGAAGAAATATATGTTGGTAACGAATCATTTGTATGTGTTGTTGTATATTCATGGATTAACTCTTTCAAAGTCGTCCATTCTAATTGTGCTGGGTGATCAGACACGAAAGAACTTACCCAGCGATCAAATGAAGATGAAAAATCAGTTTGTAAACGAAATGCTTCTTTCATAATAAAACGCTCCCTTAAAATGTAGTATAATCATTTTAACATAAAACACGAACGATATCCAAATTTTTTGAGTATAATGTTCGTGATATATAGTTGTCTAGATGATTGGTTATGTAAATTCGATTTGCCATTTGAAATAACATTCCGTAAGATGAAAGGTAGATTATATAAAGAGCTGGAGGAAAGAAAGTGGAATTTGTATTTTTAGGAACTGGTGCAGGTGTTCCTTCGAAAGGAAGGAACGTTTCAGCAATTGCTTTGCAATTGTTAGAAGAACGAGGACAAACTTGGTTATTTGATTGTGGCGAGGCGACGCAACATCAAATATTACATACATCAGTACGTCCACGCCGCATTGAAAAAATATTTATTACGCATTTACATGGTGATCATATTTTTGGATTGCCTGGTTTATTAGGAAGCCGTTCGTTTCAAGGAGGGACTACACCTTTAACAGTGTATGGACCAAAAGGAATTAAACAATTTATTGAAGTAGCATTATCAGTAAGTACGACACATGTAAAATACCCACTTGAAATTGTTGAGATAACAGAAGAAGGTACCGTGTTTGAAGATAATGAATTTCATGTGGAAACGAAAAGATTGTCACACGGTATTGAATGTTTTGGGTATCGTATTATAGAGAAAGATATACAAGGCGCCCTTTTAGTCGATAAATTGCTGGAGATGGGTGTGAAACCAGGTCCACTCTTTAAGCGTTTAAAAGATGGAGAAGTGGTTGAATTGGAAAATGGTACGATACTAAACGGACAAGATTTTATCGGCCCACCTCAAAAAGGAAGAATTATTACCATTTTAGGTGATACAAGATTTTGTGAAGCGAGTAGAGAGCTGGCACAAGACGCTGACGTACTAGTTCATGAAGCAACTTTTGCGGCAGAAGATGAACAACAAGCGTATGATTATTTTCATTCCACATCTAAGCAAGCTGCGAGTATTGCACTTCAGGCAAATGCAAAACGATTAATATTGACTCATATTAGTTCTCGTTATCAAGGGGATACATATAAGGAATTATTGAAAGAGGCAAGAGAGCTATTTTCTAATACAGAAATAGCTACGGATTTAAAATCATTTCCAGTAGAAAGATAATAATGATATGAAAAAATGGCGACGAGAGGTTGCCATTTTTTTTTCTAAAAAAAATAAAATAAAACTGTTATCATTTTATGCTTATATTAGATGAAACAGAAAGTTTTAATGATGTGAAAATATAGGATAAAAATACATAGTATCGATTATTTAGAAAAACTGTTATATAAGTCAGACGACATACGAATGATACAAATAGCAAAAATGGATTTTTATTCAGAACTTTTAAAATTCATTAAAAGTAAGCGTTTTATTAAAAACAAGTTATAATGAGGGCAGATTATAATTTATCCCACTTTAATGGGCAGTAAGACTCTACCTCAAAATTCGCGAATGCGAGGAATTTGAGCGAGAGATAACTGCTCGTAAAAGCACGATTGTTGTGGGCTAATAATTATTGGGAATGGACAAAACTCCCACTGATTATAGTTTCACTTGTTTATGCTATCCTTGTAAGTGGTTCTGTGTTAAACTTTGGATTGCTACCAGACTTTATTGTGGATTAGCTTATATTATTTTTAAATGAAGGTAATGCTAAGTTTCTTATTTATTATGACAACTAGTATTATTTCAGGATAGATTGTTTCATTGTTATTCAAAAACGATCCAATTCGTATAGCGGAACAAATTCGTAGTACAACTGGAAAAGCAACCGATTTGGTAGCTTAATAGAATAGTAAAAAATTTTTTCATAGAGGTTTAGGGGGAGTTATGATGAAGTATCGCTCAGTATTTGATATTATCGGTCCAGTTATGATTGGTCCATCAAGTTCACATACAGCAGGCGCAGCACGAATGGGGCAAGTTGCTCGCCAGCTGTTTCGTCATGAACCAGAAAGAGTAAGCATTTCATTATATGGATCATTTGCAAAGACGTATCGTGGGCATGGTACAGATGTAGCGCTAATAGGTGGGATATTAGGGTTTGAAACAGATGACTTACGTATTCCAGAGGCGCTAGAGATAGCAAAAGAGCGCGAAATTGAAGTGGAATTCATTGAAGAGGATGCCAATGCACCTCACCCAAATACAGCAAGAATTCGTTTGTATAAAGGTGAAGAAGAAATTGAAGTTGTTGCTTGCTCAATTGGTGGCGGTAAAATTGAAGTTGTAGAATTAAACGGATTCGATCTTCAATTATCAGGCACGAGTCCAGCACTACTTATTGTAAATAACGATCGCTTCGGTGCTATTGCAGCGGTAGCTTCAATCCTTGCGAAACACGAGATTAACATTAGTACAATGAGTGTTTCTCGTAAAGAAAAAGGAAGAAGAGCGCTTATGGTCATCGAAACAGATGAAATATTAGCAGATGAAGTGATTGAAGAAATAAAAGCGCAACAAAATATTTGTCAAGTAACTATTATGGAATAATTGCAGGGGGGACACACCATGTTTCGGAACGCAGCGGAACTAGTGGCGCAAGCTAAAGAACAAAATGTAAAAATCGCAGAAATTATGATTCAATGTGAAATGGAAACAAGAAGTATTCCACGTGAAGAAGTAATTGCTGGTATGGAAAAGAACTTAGTCGTGATGGAGCAAGCAGTAGAACGTGGTATTCGCGGAGTGAAATCACCAACTGGTTTAACTGGTGGAGATGCTGTAAAAGTTCAGGCGTATATGAAGAGTGGAAAAGGCTTATCTGGAGATACGATTTTGGACGCAGTGAGTAAAGCTGTTGCAACAAATGAAGTAAACGCAGCGATGGGAATTATTTGTGCAACACCAACAGCAGGGTCTGCTGGAACAGTGCCAGGTGTACTATTTGCACTAAGAGAAAAATTGCAGCCTACACGTGAAGAAATGATTGAATTCTTATTTACAGCAGGAGCTTTCGGTATGGTTGTTGCGAATAACGCTTGTATTTCTGGTGCAGCGGGAGGATGCCAAGCTGAAGTTGGTTCAGCAAGTGGAATGGCAGCTGCAGCTGCAGTTGAAATGGCTGGTGGAACACAAGAGCAAGCAGCTACAGCGATGGCAATTTCATTAAAGAACATGCTTGGTTTAGTATGCGATCCTGTTGCAGGACTTGTAGAAGTACCTTGCGTAAAACGTAATGCAGCAGGAGCTGCAAATGCGATGATTTCAGCTGATTTAGCATTAGCTGGTGTAACGAGTACTATTCCATGTGATGAAGTAATTGAGGCGATGTTTAGAATCGGACAAACGATGCCAGTAGCACTTCGTGAAACAGCTGAAGGTGGACTTGCAGCAACACCGACTGGTCGCCGTCTGCAAGAAGAGATTTTTGGGAAGACGAATAACTAAAAATATATGTTTATAAAAAATGGAGCTCAAGTAAGATTGAGCTCCATTTTTTATTTTTCTTTTGTTAACTGTTCTAACGTTTTCCCAAGATTATGTGATCGTTGCGTTGCCTGTGTAATACAAGAAATAAGCGCTTGTTGAAATTGGTGTTCTTGTAATACTTCAATGCCCGCTTCGGTCGTTCCACCAGGAGAGGTAATTTCCTTTCGCAAAATAGACGGGTGTTTTTCACTTGCTTTTAGCATTTCAGCAGCACCAATCATCGTTTGGAGAATAAGTGACTTTGCAACATCTTCTTTTAAACCGATTTTTTTTGCAGCTTCTTCCATCGCTTCTACTACGTAATAAATATAAGCAGGCCCGCTTCCGGATAATGCAGTGACAGCATGCATATCTTCTTCCTCTACAACAGAGACGAGACCGATTGTTTCAAATAAAGCTATGGCAGTTTGAATATGTTCCTTTGTTGCATGTTTTGAAGGTGAGATAGCAGTAGCTGATTTTAAAATAGCTGCAGATGTATTTGGCATGGCACGAATAATCGGAACGTCTTTTTGAAGTAGATTTCTAATTGAATGAGTAGAAACACCTGCTAATAACGAAATAATAAGCAGGTTATTATGTATGTCTTCTTGAAAAGGGGTAAGCGCTTCTGCAACATCTTTTGGCTTCATTGCTAGAAAAAGAATATTTGTATTAGTAAGTAGTTCTTTTTTATTATGTGTACCTTTGACACCGTATTTGTTATGTAGCTCCTGTAACCTTGTCTCATTAGAACGATTACTTACAGTAATTTGTTCGCCTTTCACAACATTTGCATGTAACAAGCCACCAATAATCGCTTCAGCAATAGAGCCCGCACCGAGAAAGGAAATGTTTTGAATAGACATGATGTTCCTCCTTTAATTTTGGTTAGAAATTCTTATAAATGTACATACATTCGTTTTTTTCTAGGAAACACCTCTTTTTATCTGAAAATAATGACAAATATATAAGGAAGTTGTAAACTGAAGAAGTATTCATTTTTGAACCGGAAAGAGACAGGGGGGCTAAGCATGACGGCGATTCACCGAATGGAGATTCCTGTGCCATTTGCAGTTGAAACTGTGAATGTGTTTTTAGTTGAGGGGGAGACATTAACATTAATTGATACAGGGACGAATACAGAAGAGGCAAGAAATGCGTTAGAAAGTCAGTTATGTACATTAGGATATACGATAGAAGATATTAAAACAGTAGTTATTACGCATCATCATGCGGATCATTGTGGGCTTTTAAATATATTTTCTGAGAAGACGAACATTATTGGACACCCTTGGAATGAGCCGTGGATCACGCAAAATCCAGAATTTTTAAAGCGATATCATGAGTTTTTTAGAGAGACGGCTTTACAATTTGGTGTTCCAGCAGCATTTTTGAAAGACGAGGCGTTATTGACGACAAGGACACTGAAATATTCTTGTAATAGATCGCTAACGCATACTGTGAGAGAGGGAGATCGTATTGATTCAATGCCTGGTTTTACAGTAATTGAAACACCGGGTCATGCTTCCACTCATATTTCATTATATAGAGAATCTGATGGAATACTAATTGGAGGGGATGCTCTCATTAGTCATATTTCTTCGAATCCAATATTAGAACCACCATATGAAGGACAAACAGAAAGGGCGCGCCCGTTATTACAATATAATCAAACGTTAAAGCGTTTAAGTGAAATGAATATTTCACGCATTTTATCAGGACATGGAGAAGATGTTCTAAATGTGAAACAACTTATTGAAACGAGATTACAAAAGCAAGAAACACGTGCATTTAAAGTGCTTGAGTTATTAAAGGAAAAACCAATGACAGCATTTGAAGTATGTGTAAAACTATTTCCGGTATTGTATAAGGAACAATTGCCACTTACTATTTCAGAAACGGTTGGACAATTAGACTTTTTAGCATATAATCAACAAGTGATGATTGATGAATCTTCGCAACAATTGATTTATTATGCAAAGTAGGTGACAGCAATGACGGGACGTTTACAAAATAAAGTAATCGTCATTACAGGTGCTTCTAGTGGAATTGGAGAGCAAGTTGCAATGCAAGTTGCAGAGCAGGGGGCGACTCCAGTATTAATAGCTAGAACAGAAGAGAAATTAAAAGCGCTAGCAGACAAAATTAAAGAAACTTATAATACGCCTTGCTATTATTATGTATTAGATGTAAGTGAAGAGACGGAAGTACAATCTGTTTTTTCAAAAGTATTACAAGAGGTAGGACGTATTGATATATTAGTAAACAATGCAGGATTTGGTATTTTTAAAACGTTTGAAGATGCATCAATGGATGAAGTGAAAGATATGTTCCAAGTAAATGTATTTGGATTAGTAGCTTGTACGAAAGCGGTACTACCTTATATGGTGAAAAGAAACGAAGGACATATTATTAATGTTGCTTCACTTGCTGGGAAAATTGCAACTCCGAAATCGAGTGCGTATGCAGCGACGAAACATGCAGTACTAGGCTTTACGAATAGTTTACGCATGGAGTTATCTAGTACAAATATTTTCGTAACAGCGATTAATCCAGGTCCGATAGATACAAACTTTTTTGAAATAGCTGATCAATCCGGTACATATGTGAAAAATATGGGACGATACATGTTAAAACCAACATATGTAGCAGAGAAAATTGTAAAAGCGATGCAAACGAAAAAGCGTGAAGTAAACTTACCGAAATGGATGGGCATTGGTCCAAAACTTTATGCTTTATTCCCAGGTTTATTTGAGCGCGTAGCAGGCAAATCATTAAGTAAAAAATAGGAGATTTCCATATGGGAATCTCCTATTTTTTTTATCCCGCTTTAATGGGCAGTAAGACCCCCACCTCAAAATGCAGCGAAAGCAAAGAAGTTAGGTGGGGGGCGGGCTGCCCATAAAAGTCCGATTGGTGAGGGCTGATTAAAGTTTCACTTTATTTTCCAGTCACATAATCGTAAACGATATCCTCAACCGCCTCGTATACATCAATTTCAGTATTTGAATGAATGATCGTTTGAATATGTTTAATAAGCATTTCCTGATCCTCATTTGACATAGGATTACATTGATATTGCTGAAAACTTTTTATAATCATTTTCTCAATTAATTTTTCATTCATGTTTTCCCCGCCTGTATGTACGTATGTATTGTTTTATTGTACTTGAAGTGAAATAAAAAAACTACTATGCAATATTTTTGTATAAAAATTATGTTGTGTATATTGTTTTTCTAGTAAAATTAAGTTTTTTAAGCTTATTAAATTTATAAATATTTAATTGACTCTATAAATATACAATATTATAATCATACTTAATTTAAAGAATCGATATGAGGAGGAGCATATGAAAGTCGCGATTATTGGAGCAACTGGGTATGGAGGTATTGAGTTAATTCGGTTATTAGAACAACATCCATATTTTTCGATAGCATCTCTCCATTCTTTTTCACAAGTTGGCGAGTGTATAACAAATGTATATCCGCATTTTCAAAATGTTCTTGTTCATACGTTACAAGAAATTGATGCGGAGGAAATAGTGAAAGAAGCAGAAATTGTATTTTTGGCAACCCCGGCAGGAGTATCAGCAGAGTTAACTCCAAAATTATTAGCAGTAGGTTTAAAAGTAATTGACCTATCTGGAGACTTTCGTATGAAAGATCCTTTCATATATGAACAGTGGTATAAAAGGACAGCTGCAAAAGAAGAAATTCTTAGTAAAGCTGTATATGGCCTAAGTGAATGGAAAAGGTCCGAGGTTCAAAATGCAAATTTAATTGCAAATCCGGGATGTTTTGCTACAGCTGCATTATTAGCGACATTGCCATTAGTTCGTAGCGGCATAATTGAAGAAGATTCCATTATTATTGATGCGAAATCAGGAGTATCTGGAGCAGGAAAAACGCCAACAACGATGACTCACTTTCCTGAGTTATACGATAACTTGCGTATTTATAAAGTAAATGAGCATCAACACGTTCCTGAGATTGAGCAAATGCTTGCGGAGTGGAATAGGGAAACGAAGCCAATCACGTTTAGTACACATTTAATACCGATATCACGTGGAATTATGGTTACACTTTATGCGAAAGTAAAGCGAGAAATGGAAATAGAACAACTTCAAAAATTATATGAAGAAACGTATGAACAATCGGCTTTTGTTCGAATTCGTACGCAAGGAGAGTTTCCAAGTCCGAAAGAAGTGAGGGGCTCAAATTATTGTGATATGGGGATAGCTTACGATGAAAGAACAGGAAGAGTGACAGTCGTTTCTGTTATAGACAATATGATGAAAGGTGCGGCTGGGCAAGCAATTCAAAATGCAAACATAATAGCGGGACTAGAAGAAACAACAGGTTTACAACATATGCCGCTTTATCTATAAGGGGGGACATGATGATTAAAGTAGCGTCTATTACAAAAGTAGAAAATGGTTCGATTGTAACTCCAAAAGGTTTCTCGGCCATTGGCACTGCAATTGGTTTGAAAAAAGAGAAAAAGGATTTAGGGGCAATCGTTTGTGATACACCAGCATCATGTGCTGCTGTTTATACAACAAATCAAATACAAGCAGCTCCCTTGCAAGTAACGAAGGATAGTATAGCGACTGAGGGGAAATTACAAGCTATTATCGTTAATAGTGGAAATGCAAATGCTTGTACAGGAATGAAAGGATTACAAGATGCTTACGAGATGCGTACATTAGGAGCAGAACATTTTGGATTGAAAGAAAATTATGTTGCAGTAGCTTCAACAGGTGTAATTGGTGTTCCGCTGCCGATGGATATAATCCGAAATGGGATTGCTACTCTTATCCCAGCGAAGGAAGAAAGGGAAGCTCATTCTTTTTCTGAAGCGATCTTAACGACGGATCTTATAACGAAAGAAACTTGCTATGAAATGGTGATTGATGGGAAGAAGGTGGTGATTGCTGGTGTTGCGAAAGGTTCAGGGATGATTCATCCAAATATGGCAACGATGCTAAGTTTTATTACGACAGACGCTCATATAGAGCATGACGTATTACAAACAGCATTATCACAAATCACGAATCATACATTCAATCAAATTACGGTAGATGGAGATACTTCTACGAATGATATGGTCATCGTTATGGCAAGTGGATTATCAGAAACGAAACCAATCAATATGGAACATGCAGATTGGGAAACTTTCATATTTGCTTTACAGAAGGTATGTGAAGATTTAGCGAAAAAAATCGCACAAGATGGTGAAGGCGCTACGAAGTTAATAGAAGTAAATGTGTTAGGAGCTCGAACGAATGAAGAGGCAAAGAAAATTGCAAAGCAAATAGTCGGTTCGAGTCTTGTGAAAACAGCAATACATGGTGAAGATCCAAACTGGGGGCGAATTATTAGTACCATTGGACAAAGTGAAGTCGCGATTAACCCAAATACAATTGATATTACTCTTCAATCTATTGCGGTGCTGAAAAATAGTGAACCTCAAATGTTTTCTGAAGAGGAAATGAAAATGAGGTTACAAGAACATGAAATTATGATTGATGTGTATTTACATTTAGGAGAAGGGACCGGATCAGCTTGGGGCTGTGACTTAAGCTATGAATATGTGAAAATAAACGCTTGTTATCGTACATAAGGAGAGGGAAGATGAGCGATTATATTGTAGTGAAATGCGGCGGTAGTATGTTGGATCAATTACATGATGTGTTTTTTGATTGTATAAAGAAATTACAACAGAAGTATAAAGTAGTGATTGTCCATGGCGGTGGCCCAGAAATTGATGCCAAATTAAAAGATTGTAACATCAACGTAGAAAAAAAAGATGGATTACGGGTAACACCAAAAGAAGTTATGGATATTGTTCAAATGGTGCTATGCGGAAGTACGAATAAAAAACTTGTAATGAATTTACAAAAGCATAATTTACGTGCGGTAGGTTGCTCAGGGTGTGATGGCAAGTTACTTCAAGTTCAACCTTTCAGTGAGGAGATAGGATATGTGGGAGAAGTAAGGTATGTCGAAACGGCCTTACTAAAAGGATTAATAAATATGAATTATATTCCTGTTATTGCTCCGGTCGGCATAAATGATAATGAGATTTATAACATAAATGCAGATACCGCCGCAGCTGGAATTGCGGCTGCATTATCTGCAAAAGAGCTCATTTTTATTACAGATGTAGATGGGGTATTACATGAAGGAAAGTTACTAAAGAAAACGGATGAATTTGAAATTGTGAATTTAATAGAAAATGGTGTTATTACCGGTGGGATGATTCCGAAAGTACAGGCAGCACTAGCATCATTAAAAATGGGAGTGCAAAAGGTTAGTATCGTAAATGGGACGAAGGATTTTACCGAGGTTACAGGTGAGTGTATCGGAACGACGGTAACGAGGGGTGTGAGTATTGTATGACAAGTCATCTTTTTCAAACGTATGGAAGAAGAAGGATTGAGTTTGTAAAGGGAAAGGGAACGAAAGTTATTGATCATAACGGTAAGCAATATTTAGATTTCACATCAGGAATCGGTGTATGTAATTTAGGACATTGTCATCCTACTGTTATGAAAGCTGTACAAGAGCAACTGCATGAAATATGGCATATATCTAACCTGTTTACAAACAGCTTACAAGAAGAAGTCGCGTCATTATTAACAGAAAACATAGCATTAGATTATGTGTTCTTCTGTAATAGCGGGGCAGAGGCGAATGAAGCAGCTTTGAAGTTAGCCCGTAAGCATACTGGAAAATCTCTCGTCGTAACGTGTGAGCAGTCTTTTCACGGTAGAACATTTGGAACGATGAGTGCGACGGGGCAAAATAAAGTGAAAGAAGGATTTGGTCCGCTCCTTCCCTCTTTTTTACATACGCCTTTTAACGATATAAAGGCATTAGAGGAAGTAATGAATGAAGAAGTTGCGGCAGTAATGATAGAAGTTGTTCAAGGAGAGGGAGGAGTCATACTTGCTGATCTATCTTTTTTGAAAGCGATTGAAGCATTATGTAAGAAGTTCGGGTCCTTATTTATTATAGACGAAGTCCAAACAGGGATCGGAAGAACAGGGACATTATTTGCTTACGAACAAATGGGAATAAAACCTGATATCGTTACCGTCGCAAAGGCACTTGGAAACGGGATTCCTGTCGGAGCAATGATTGGTAGGAAAGAACTTGGAACATCGTTTCCTGCAGGATCACATGGTTCAACGTTTGGCGGGAATTATGTTGCAATGGCTGCAGCGAAAGAAGTATTGCAAGTAAGTAAAAGACCATCGTTTTTAAAAGAAGTAAAGGAAAAGGGCGAGTACGTATTACAGAAGTTGCAAGAGGAATTACGACATGTCGAATGTATTCAAAATATACGTGGTAAGGGGCTTATGGTTGGAATTGAATGTACGCATGAAGTTGCAAGTTTTATAGAACAACTAGAAAAAGAAGGGCTTCTCGTATTACAAGCAGGGCCTACTGTTATAAGACTATTACCACCACTTATTGTGACGAATGAAGAATTAGAACAGGCAGTATATATGATAAAAAAAGTAGTTTGTACAAAAAACGTATCAATTATATAAGGGGGAAGTTTCATGTCAACTGTACAAGTACCGAAATTAAATACGAAAGACCTTTTAACACTAGAAGAATTAACGAAAGAAGAAATTATTTCTTTAATTGAGTTCGCAATATATTTAAAAAAGAATAAGCAAGAGCCTTTACTGCAAGGCAAAATATTAGGGCTTATCTTTGATAAACATTCAACTCGTACTCGCGTATCTTTTGAAGCAGGAATGGTACAGCTCGGGGGACACGGTATGTTTTTAAGTGGAAAAGAGATGCAAATTGGAAGAGGGGAGAGCGTTTCAGATACTGCGAAAGTATTATCGCAGTATATTGACGGGATCATGATACGTACATTCTCACATGCTGATGTAGAAGAGCTTGCGAAAGAATCGAGCATACCAGTAATTAACGGTTTAACGGACGATCATCATCCTTGTCAAGCATTGGCAGACTTAATGACAATATACGAAGAAAAAAATACATTTAAAGGAATAAAATTGGCTTACGTCGGTGACGGAAATAATGTATGTCATTCATTGTTGTTAGCGAGTGCAAAAGTCGGAATGCATATGACTGTTGCAACACCTGTAGGGTATGAACCGAATGAGGAAATCGTAAAAAAAGCATTAGCGATTGCTGAAGAAACAGGAGCGGAAATTGAAATTTTGCATAATCCTGAATTAGCGGTGAGTGAAGCAGATTTCATTTATACTGACGTTTGGATGAGCATGGGGCAAGAGGGAGAAGAAGAGAAATATACTTTATTTCAACCATACCAAATTAATAAAGAACTTGTTAAGCATGCGAAGCAAACGTATCGTTTCTTACACTGTTTACCTGCCCATCGTGAAGAAGAAGTAACAGGCGAAATTATAGATGGACCAAAATCTATCGTATTTGAGCAAGCCGGTAATCGATTGCATGCGCAAAAAGCATTATTAGTAAGTTTATTTAAAAATGTAGAAGAGCTTTCCTAAAGGATGTACACCTTCAGTTGTTAGATATAAATAACTGGAGGTGTGCTTTTTTATATTGAAATGTCGTATGTATATTTGGTTAACCATCTTTATATCATTTATAATAAAAAGAGTAAACTAAATTTGTTTTTCATATCATGTAAGGACATACTAGATAAAAAAATATAGTTAAAGAGATGATGAATTTGAAAACAACTAAGAAAACATATTCGTTTTTTCAGCGGATGTGGAGAATATTAAAGTTTCAATATTATAAGTTGCTTCGATCACCAGAAGGAGCGAAGAAAGTATCGTTAGGTTTTGCGATTGGTTTTGGTTTAGAGATGTTGGTTATATATACAGCATCGCTCGTCTATTTAATATTTTATCCAATCGTCAGGTTAGCAAAGGGATCTTTTCCTGCTGCGGTGATTGGCAATATTATCGGGAAAATATCATTTTTACCGGTATTTTTATTTCCATTTGCTTATGCGTTAGGAAAAATGATTTATCCATTTCATGTGAAAAAAATACATCATGAACCCTTTACAATATCTGACTTGTTTTCGAGTCATATTTTTACGATATTAAAGGGGTTATTACAAAGTGAAGTGTATGTATTAATTGGAATGACGATTTTAGGAGTTGTGTTTGGGGTAATTTCATATTTTGTTGTGCATTATTTGTATGAAAAGAACCGTAAGTTACGTTTGAAGAATAGAAAGAAAAAAGTGAGAGAACCACTTGTACAAATATAAAGAATGGCACATTCATTTTCTCCTTTGAATATGTTTAAGAAAAAGGGGGAGAGAATGAATGTATTATTACTATGTACCTCAAGTATACCCATATACAAATTATTATCCAGTAAATGATATGAGGCAGCAAGTTGGAGTGTATCAACAGCAACAATTTCAGCAAATAGCACAACAACAGCCTACGCAAGAACATAAACCGTATTTAACGACATGGCCATATTCAAATGTATATTATGGTAATTATTACGAATCATAAAGCTGCTTCTATTTAGAAGCAGCTTTATGCGTTTGTTTTCAAAATTAAATTTTGAATGGTTTGAAGAGAGTGAATGAGTTTTTCACGTTCTTCCTCAGATAACGTTTGGAAATTTTCTTTTAATTTGTCTAAAATGAATTGTTGATACTGATTTACTAACAATTTCCCTTCAGCTGTCAGGGAAATTAAAATGACCCGTCGATCTTTTTCGCTATAATGACGCTCTATTAGTTCTTCTTGGATCAGTTTGTTTAATAGAGGTGTCATGTTAGGCCGTGAAATCGCTAGCCGCTTGCCGATTTCGGAAACTGCTAATGTGCCATTTTCATGCAGAAGCAGTAATACTTGTGTATGTGATGGCGGCATATGTCTTTGAGAAGAAAATTCTCCAGGAAGCATAAATTTGCGATAAAAAAGAGGCACTAGCGAAAGAAGATGATCAACAATACGTTCCCACTCGCGTGATTCCATATAAAGGCCCCCTTCCACTCTCATTGTAACAAAAAAGACATGTTATAAAAATAGAATTGTTTCATATGAATTTTAATATTTGTAGGCCAACACTTTTTTTGTAAAGGAATCGGCAATAATCGAATAGCCTTTATCGTTAGGGTGTACTTGGTCAAAGAGTAATTCTTTCTTATCATTTGATATTAATTTGCGAATTGGTAAAACGATAGATGGTTGATTTGCTTTTGCAATGGAATAAACAGATTCATTCCAGCCATCTAAAAACATATCTGCATAACTTGCGATGGAGTCATCGAGTTGTAACGGGTTATAGAGTTCAGAAAGAATGAGTAAAGCATCCGGATTTTGATCTCGGACTGTCTTTACAATATTTTTTACATCCGCTTCAAAATGAGCTTTTTCTTTATTTAACATTTTAATACCGTCTATAACACCGACATCACGATTTAAGCGAAACAAATTATTTCCCCCAATATTAATTGTAATAATATTGGCTGCTCTAATTTTTTGCTTTACATCTTCTGATTCAACCTTTTTAGCGAGACGATCTGTTGTAAGACCGTTTATCCCAAGGTTTTCTACAGTAATTGGTTTATGAATTTGTGCTTCTATTTGTTTAGAGGCTAATTCAGCAAATCCACCTTGTGTCGATCCATATCCTTTGGCGAGCGAATCACCTAGTACGAGATGATAGAAGGAATCGTTTGTTTGCTTATCAATCCA
Source organism: Bacillus cereus group sp. Bc010 (assembly GCF_027716745.1). Classification (NCBI taxonomy): domain Bacteria; kingdom Bacillati; phylum Bacillota; class Bacilli; order Caryophanales; family Bacillaceae; genus Bacillus; species Bacillus cereus group sp. Bc010. Next base: position 104,999 of record NZ_JAQFUY010000009.1, on the reverse strand, counting down.
ACTTGGAGTAGATGTTTTTTCTGTTTTTTCTTCGGGTTCATTTTGTTTTGTCTCATCGTTCTTTTCAAAATAAGAATAAGAAATGATTAGAAGGAGGAGACAAACAATTGTTAAGATGACTTTTTTCATAAATTCATCCTCCTTGTAATTGGTAATTGTATCATATTCAGCAGTATTAACAATGTAAGGGCATATTATATGTTTATGAAAAGTTTACAATAACTTTACAGAAAATTTGTAGAAGTATGTCAAAAAATATTGACGATATGAAAGTACATTATATATGATAATGTCAGATAAGGTGAAATTTTAATTAGTAGGGCTTTATTTCCCGATGAGTAAAATCTCACCAATCGAGCGTTTAAGAGGACTACTCATTAACGCAGGATGAAATGAAAATCTTATCTCCAATAGAAGAAAAAAGGTATGTAATTAGAGATGGATTCATTTCATTATTTTTGGTAATTGTATAAGGGGGATTTTTTGTGAAAAAGTCAAAAAAAATGCTAGCTGGAGCAACTCTTGCTATTGGTGTTATAGCGCCGCAAGTATTGCCAGCAGCAGCTCATGCGGATGAGCAAACTGGGGAGAGTACGGTTAACTTACGAATTCTAGAAACATCAGATATTCACGTTAACTTAATGAATTACGATTATTATCAAACGAAAACCGATAATAAAGTAGGTCTCGTGCAAACTGCAACACTTGTGAATAAAGCACGTGAAGAAGCGAAAAACTCTGTCCTGTTTGATGATGGGGATGCATTACAAGGGACACCGCTTGGAGATTATGTAGCGAATAAAATAAATGATCCGAAGAAGCCTGTGGATCCTAGTTATACGCACCCATTATATCGTTTAATGAATTTAATGAAGTATGACGTCATCTCTCTTGGGAATCATGAATTTAACTACGGTTTAGATTATTTAAACAAAGTAATTAGTAAAACAGAATTCCCGGTTATTAACTCGAACGTCTATAAAGATGATAAAGATAATAATGAAGAGAATGATCAAAATTACTTTAAACCATATCATGTTTTTGAAAAAGAAGTAGAAGATGAATCAGGTCAAAAACAAAAAGTGAAAATTGGCGTAATGGGATTTGTTCCACCTCAAGTTATGAACTGGGATAAAGCAAATCTAGAAGGAAAAGTGAAAGCAAAAGATATAGTTGAAACAGCGAAAAAAATGGTGCCAAAAATGAAAGCAGAAGGTGCCGATGTTATCGTTGCACTAGCGCATTCAGGTGTTGATAAGAGTGGATACAACGTTGGCATGGAAAACGCATCGTATTATTTAACAGAAGTTCCTGGTGTAGATGCAGTATTAATGGGACATTCACATACGGAAGTGAAGGACGTATTTAATGGTGTTCCAGTTGTAATGCCTGGTGTCTTTGGAAGTAACTTAGGTATTATTGATATGCAATTGAAAAAAGTAAATGGAAAATGGGAAGTACAAAAAGAGCAATCGAAGCCGCAACTTCGTCCGATTGCTGATAGTAAAGGAAACCCACTCGTACAATCTGATCAAAATTTAGTTAATGAAATTAAAGATGATCATCAAGCGACAATTGATTATGTGAATACTGCTGTAGGAAAAACGACAGCGCCAATTAATAGTTATTTCTCATTAGTACAGGATGATCCTTCTGTACAACTTGTGACAAATGCACAAAAATGGTATGTAGAAGAGGAATTTAAAAAACCAGAGTACGAAAAATATAAAGGAATTCCAGTTTTATCTGCGGGTGCACCATTTAAAGCAGGTGGCCGAAACGGTGCTACATATTATACGGACATTCCAGCTGGAACGTTAGCGATTAAAAACGTGGCAGATTTATATGTATATCCAAATACGTTATATGCTGTAAAAGTAAATGGGGCACAAGTGAAAGAATGGCTTGAAATGTCTGCAGGTCAGTTTAATCAAATTGATCCAAAGAAAACAGAAGAACAGCCGTTAGTAAATATAGGTTATCCTACATATAACTTCGATATTTTAGATGGCTTAAAATACGAAATTGATGTAACACAACCGGCGAAATACGATAAAGATGGAAAAGTTGTAAATGCAAATACGAACCGTATTGTAAATATGACATATGAAGGGAAGCCAGTAGCTGACAATCAAGAATTCATCGTCGCTACAAATAACTATCGCGGAAGCAGCCAAACGTTCCCGGGTGTAAGCAAAGGGGAGGTTGTATACCAATCACAAGATGAAACGCGTCAAATCATTGTGAAGTATATGCAAGAAACGCCAGTTATTGATCCAGCAGCAGATAAAAATTGGACGTTTAAACCGATTGTTGCCGATAAATTACATACAACATTCGATTCTTCACCAAATGCACAAAAGTATATAAAGAAAGATGGAAAAATATCATATGTTGGACCATCTGAAAATGAATTTGCTAAATATGCAATTGATATAACGAAGAAGAACGATGATGATAAAGAAACTGGTGGAGAGAATCCAACAACACCGCCAACAGGTGAAGGAAATAATGGAGAAAATCCAACGACACCACCAACAAGTGAAGGAAATAATGGAGAAAATCCAACAACACCACCAACAGGTAAAGGAAATAATGGAGAAAATCCAACGACACCACCAACAGATGAAGGTAATAATACAGGATCTGGACAAACTACAACGGATAATCAAAACGCAAAAGAAACAACAACTGTAAGTGAAAAGAAAGAAGAACGTGATTTACCGAAAACAGGTACAAGTGTTGTTTCTACAATTGGAGCAGGTTTGGCGTTTGTTGGAGCAGGATTCCTTCTGTTATTTAGAAGAAAGAAAGCAAATAGATAGTGGAGAAATATAAAAAGGATTACCGATTCAGGTAATCCTTTTTAATATATTATGAAAGTGTTACAGCTTTTTCCTTCTTCCATGAAAGGCCAAATCCAGTAAAGCCGACGATGATTGTTACAACTGGACAAGCTAAGCAGAAGATTGCGAATGGAACGTAATCAAAAGTTGGAACGCCAAGGACGTTCGATAAGAACACGCCACTTACTCCCCATGGTACGAGCGGGTTAATAACTGTACCTGCATCTTCTAATACACGTGATAAATTACGACGTTCTAAACCGACTTCATCATATTTATTAGCGAATGCTTGTCCTGTTAAAACGATAGATAAGTACTGCTCCCCAAGTAAGAAGTTCACACCGATTGCAGTTGAAGCAGTAGAAATAATTAAGCGTGTGCTAGTTTTTACGAAGCTAGAGATGATATTCATTAGCTGCGTAATAATACCCATTCCTTGTAATAATCCTCCCATACAAAGAGCTAGGAAAATAAGAGCGATTGACATCATCATACTTTGCAGGCCACCGCGAGATAATAAGCTATCAATATCTTTCATACCAGTTTTAGAAACGTAACCGTCTTGCATAATTTTCATTAAATCAGTTAAAGAAGTACTAGGTTTAAATATAAAGAGGATAATGATCCCTACTATAATTCCAGCAAGTAATGTTGGAACTGCTGGAACTTTTTTAAATGCGAATAGGAACAGTAATAAAATTGGAATAAGTGTAAAGATAGAAATCGTTGCATTTTTCTCTAATGCGCTAATGAAGTTTGTGAAGTCAACGTCTCCACTAGTACCGCTTCCTAAAATGAAAAATGCGATAAAAGCAATAATGAAAGCTGGAACTGTTGTCCAAAGCATGTTACGAATATGCTCAAATAAATCTACACCCGTTACAGCTGGCGCTAGGTTTGTTGTATCAGATAAAGGAGACATTTTATCCCCAAAGAATGCACCAGAAATAATTGCACCAGCGATTAGAGCAGGATCGTATCCGAGAGCACTACCCATGCCCATAAAGGCAAGTCCTACAGTTGCGGCAGTTGTAAAGGCACTACCGATACTTGTTCCAACAATTGCACAAACAACAAAAACAGTTGGAATGAAAATTTTTGGAGATACAAGCTGGAAGCCGTATACCATTAAAGTTGGAATTGTTCCAGCAGCGATCCAAACACTAATTAATACGCCTACAAGTAAGAATATAAAAATAGATGGAATACCAGCTGAAATACTACTTATCATTCCTTTTTCCATCGTAGACCAATCAATTTTTTTCATAAATCCAAATGCTAATAAAAGAACGATACCAAATAAAATTGGGATGTGTGGTGAAACTTCTAATTTGATAACACTAAAGCCAATGCAGAAAAAGATAAATACTGTTAAAAGAACAGATTCAATTTTTGAAACCATTGTTTTCCCCTCCTAAGTAATCTAAAATAGCTCTTTTTTATATAAAATTCGCCAATATTGTTTATTTCCTTCTAAATTTTAGAATTTTGTGACAAATTACCGGTAATTGTTGTTTCTTTAATATGATACGGAAATGATTGGATAAAAAAACGTCCCTGCATATAATTATGCAGGGACGAAGAAATCGCGGTACCACCCTAGCTTGTGAAATGAATGTATCACAAAATAAAGGGTCGTATGATATGCGCTAATAAAATAAAAACGCCCCTGCAACATATGCAGGGACGAAAAATTCGCGGTACCACCCTAAATTGTGAAACAGTGTCGTTTCACCACTCTTTAGATATAACGGTCTATAACCGTCTTTCACTACTCCTTACGTTTCGCAAAAGAAGCTCCAGGGGGTAATTCATAATTCGCTCTGTACTGGTTCGCACCGACCACCAGCTCTCTGAAAGCAGAAATCGAAATACTACTAAATCCTATCAATGCCGATTCATATGATGTTAGTTAAATTTTTATCATATATTCGTCTCACATGTCAATAAAAATATTCAATGATTTTTTAGGGGAATAAAGGAGAACGATTTTAATCCTGGGAAAATGTGCGTTATAATGAATTTGAAAGGGGAGGAAAGAGTGAAGAAAAAAATAATTCTTTTTACCACTTTACTAGTCATTGGCGGAAGTGCTGGCATTTACACAGCTTTTGCAGCTGAATCAGAGCAGGCGAAGCAAAAGCAAATACAGCAGTTAGAAGTGAAGAAAGCGAAAGAAGCTGAAGAGAAGAAGTCGATGGAGAAAGCAGCTACGAAACTAGGGGTTTCTACTGATGGAAAAACAAAAGAAGAAATTACGAAAGAAGTAAATAAGGCTAGATTTGAGAAGCGCCATGATCTATTGATTGAACATGCAAAACAACTTGGAATTGAAACAGAAGGAAAAAAAGATGAAGAGATTATTTTAGAAATCGGAAAGATACAACATGGAAAGTAGAACAACTTATCGTATGATAAGTTGTTCTTTTTTAAGAACTACTTGATTTAAAAATAATTGACAGTCATTTAGTTTTAATGTTAACTATATTTATAAACTAGTTAACATTAGGGGTGACAATTGTGACTTTTAGTAAGAGTACGACTGACAAACCATCATATACATATGAAGAGTTATCGGAGAAAAATAAGGCCTATGTATGGCATCCGTTTACACAAATGAAGGATTATTTAGAAGAAGATCCTGTCATTATTGAACGGGGAGAGGGAAGAAAGCTATACGATGTAAATGGAAATGAATATTGGGACGGTGTTTCGTCTATTTGGTTAAATGTTCATGGACATCAAGTGCCAGAACTAGATGAGGCAATTCGTGAGCAATTAAATAAAATTTCCCATTCTACTATGTTAGGGCTTGCTAACGTTCCATCTATTTTATTAGCCGAAAAAATAATTGAAGTTGTACCAGAAGGTTTGAAGAAAGTGTTTTATTCAGACTCCGGTTCTAGCGCTGTTGAAATTGCAATTAAGATGGCCTTTCAATATTGGCAGCATAAAGGAAAACCGAAGAAACAAAGATTTGTTACATTAAAAGAAGCGTATCATGGTGACACAATTGGAGCTGTTTCAGTGGGAGCAATAGACTTGTTTCACCAAGTGTATAGTTCGCTTTTATTCGAAGCGATTAAAATGCCTTATCCATATACATATCGTTCTCCTTATGGAAATAATAAGGAGGAAATTGTAAAAAAGCATTTAGAAGAAATGGAAGAGCTGCTGAAAGATAAACATGAAGAGATTGCGGCGATTATTGTAGAACCTTTAATGCAAGGTGCTGGCGGTATGATTACAATGCCAAAAGGATACTTAAAAGGGCTACGTAATTTATGTACAAAATATAATGTTCTATTTATTACAGACGAGGTAGCGACTGGATTTGGGCGTACTGGAAAAATGTTTGCATGTGAACATGAAAATGTAACGCCGGATATTTTGACAGCCGGAAAAGGTTTAACGGGCGGATATTTACCAGTTGCAATTACTGTAACGACAGATGAAATTTATAATGCCTTTTTAGGAGGCTATGAAGAACAAAAAACATTTTTCCACGGACATAGTTATACAGGGAATCCATTAGGGTGTGCGGTAGCAATTGCGAATCTAGAACTATATGAAAAAACAAATTTAATAGAAGAGGTGGCACGTAAAACAGAATATGTGGCGACGCAATTAGAAGACCTCTTTGCATATAAACATGTAGGGGATATTCGTCAATGCGGGTTAATGGTTGGAATTGAACTTGTGAAGAATAAGGAAACGAAAGAAGCGTTTGAATGGACAGAGAGAGTCGGTGTTCAAGTATGTAAACGCTCAAGGGAGCTGGGTATGATTTTGCGCCCGCTCGGTAATACGATTGTATTTATGCCCCCTCTTGCTTCTACAATTGATGAGATTGATGATATGTTACGTATTTTGTATAAAGCAATCTCGGATGTTACGGAGGGAGAATAATGAGCGGTTTTTTTATAACAGCAACGGATACTGAAGTGGGGAAAACTGTTGTCGCCGGTGCATTAGCAGGTGTATTTAGAGAACTGGGATATAACATCGGGGTATATAAACCGTTGCAAAGTGGACATGTTGCATCAAATCCAGAGGGAGATGCAGCAAGGCTAAAAGCATTATCAGGTGTACCGACAAAAGAAGAGGAAATTTGCCCTTACTCTATTGAAGAGCCGCTTGCCCCGAGACTTGCCATGAAAAGAGCTGGAAGGACAGTAACGTTAAAAGACATTATTCATCACTATAATGAACGATTGAAAGATTTTAATAGTCTACTTGTAGAAGGAGCAGGTGGATTAGCTGTTCCATATACAGAGGACGCTTTAGTAATTGATTTCGCAAAAGAATTACAACTTCCACTTATTGTAGTAGCACGCCCTACATTAGGAACAGTAAATCATACAGTTTTAACGATCGCTTATGCAAAGGCATATGGTTTAACAGTAGCAGGTGTCATTTTATCTGGCTGCAAAGAATGCGAAATGGAAAGAGTGCAAGAAAATAAAGAAATGATTGAAGAGCTAAGTGGGGTACCAGTTTTAGGTTTATTACCATTCTTTGCAGGTGAGTTTACAAAAGAAGAAGTCTTGGAATCTGTTAAAGAATATATAATGATTTCAAAATTAGAGGAGCTTATCCGAAATGAATCAAACGTGGCGCACACATCTTCAATCTAAATTGCAACAATTACATGAGCGAGGGCAGTATCGTAATTTGCATGTAACAGAACAAGCAGAAGAGACATGGCTTATTCGAGATGAGAAAAGGATGCTAAATTTAGCGTCAAATAATTATTTAGGGTTAGCTGGAGATGAAAGGTTAAAAGAAGCTGCTATCGCATGTACAAGAAAATATGGAACTGGGGCGACAGCATCAAGGCTCGTGGTAGGGAACTATTCACTGTATGAAGAGGTTGAGAGAAGTATATGCGATTGGAAAGGCACTGAAAAAGCCTTAGTTGTGAATAGTGGATATACCGCAAATATTGGTGTGATCTCTTCATTAGTGAGTCGTCACGATATTGTGTTTAGTGACAAATTAAATCACGCAAGCATTGTTGATGGAATTATATTAAGTGGGGCAGAGCATAAAAGGTATCGTCATAATGATTTGGATCATTTAGAGAAGTTATTGAAAACAGCGTCACCTGAACAGCGGAAATTAATCGTAACAGATACTGTTTTTAGTATGGATGGTGATACTGCGTATGTAAGGGAGTTAGTAGAGCTGAAAGAGAAATACGGGGCAATTCTTATAGTTGATGAAGCACATGCGAGTGGAATATATGGAAGTGGCGGAGCTGGATTATCCCATATAGAAGAAGATCTTGCTCAAAGAATAGATATACATATGGGGACGTTTAGTAAGGCTTTAGGGTGTTATGGTGCGTATTTGACAGGCGATGCAATTTATATAGAGTATTTACACAATATGATGAGAAGTTTTATTTTTACTACTGCATTACCGCCAGGAACGTTAGGAGCGGTACAAAAAGCAATTGAAATTGTAAAAGAAGATAATGAAAGAAGAGAGAGACTTATAGAGAATGGAGCATATTTCAGAAACCATTTACGAGAAGCTGGTTTTGATATTGGAAATAGCTCAACTCACATTGTACCGATCGTAGTCGGTTCAAATGAAACAGCTTTACGGTTTAGTAAAAGGTTGCAACAGGTAGGGATTGCTGCAATTGCAATTCGTCCACCAACGGTTCCAGTTAATAGTTCACGGGTCCGTTTTGCAGTTACGTCCCAACATACAATAGCTGATTTGCAATGGGCTATTCACCATATTATACGCATTGGTAAAGAAGAGGGGTTTTTCGTATGAAAGAGCTAAAGATTATTTTTATTCCTGGGTGGGGAATGGAAGAAGGTGTTTGGACTTTAGTTCTGCCGTATTTTAAAGAGTATTCTGTTCAATGTATCAATTGGCGTAATGTGAAAGAACAAAGTGAATTTGCAGGTCGAGTAATAGATGTAGCAAAGGATGAAAATGTCATTTTAGTTGGATGGTCATTAGGGGCGTTAGCGGCAGTTCAAGCACATAAAAAGATTCAGACAAAAGGTATTGTACTAATTGGTGGTACTGCCAAATTTACAAATTCGAGCGACTATATGAGTGGATGGAATAATGCTTTGCATGTAGAGCGGCTGAAAAAGAATGTGGCGAGAAAGAAAGAAGATACGCTCAAGCGGTTTTATGAAAATATGTTTACAAAAGATGAACTGAAAGAGAATACGAGTTTTGAAGAGATTGCGCTGAATTTTAAAGGAGACTCGATTCAGTCATTACAATTAGGCTTAGATTATTTAATAGAAACAGATATGAGAAACGAATTAATAGATGTCAAAGTCCCGCTGTTACTTCTTCATGGAGAACAGGATGTGATATGTCCATTATCTGCAGCTCATAGTATGGCAGAGAATGCGAATGCTAAGTTAAAAGTAGTAAGTGAGGCTGGACATGCATTATGCGTAACGAATTTTGAATATTGCGCAAATGAAATCATTCAATTTGTAGAGGGGATACGACATGATCAACAAAACGTTACTACAAAAACGATTTAACGTGGCAGCTGTATCCTACGATCAATATGCAAATGTACAAAAAAAGATGGCGCATTCATTACTTTCTACATTGAATCGGCGATATAGTGCAAATTCATCGATACGTATTTTAGAACTTGGATGCGGGACAGGATATGTTACAGAGCAATTATCAAACTTATTTCCGAAAGCACAAATTACAGCTATTGATTTTGCCGAAAGTATGATTGCAGTTGCGAAAACTAGACAAAATGTAAACAATGTAACATTTTATTGTGAGGATATCGAAAGATTACGACTAGAAGAAACGTATGATGTCATTATTTCAAATGCCACATTTCAATGGCTAAATGATTTAAAACAAGTGATAACAAATTTATTTCGTCATTTATCTATAGAGGGGATATTACTCTTTTCAACATTTGGGCAGGAAACATTTCAAGAATTGCATGCTTCGTTCCAGCGGGCGAAAGAAGAAAAAAATATACAAAATGAAACATCGATTGGGCAACGTTTTTATTCGAAAAATCAGTTGCGCCATATATGTGAGATAGAAACAGGGGATGTACATGTTTCTGAAACGTGTTACATAGAGAGATTTACAGAAGTTAGGGAGTTTCTACATTCTATTCGTAAAGTAGGAGCGACCAATAGTAATGAAGAATCATATTGTCAAAGTCCCTCACTCTTTCGTGCGATGCTTCGCATATACGAAAGAGACTTCACGGGAAATGAAGGGATAATGGCAACGTATCATGCTTTATTTGTGCATATAAAAAAAGAGGGGAAGAGATGAAATGAAACAAGTACAAACAAAAAGGGATTGGAAAAAACTTGCATACGACGTAGTAGAAGAGAAAGTGATTACGAAAGAAGATGCAATAGCGATATTAGAGGCTGACGATACAGAGATTTTAGAAATTATGAATGCTGCGTATATCATTCGCCATCATCACTTTGGTAAGAAAGTAAAATTAAATATGATTATTAATACGAAGTCTGGATTATGCCCTGAAGATTGCGGATATTGTTCACAGTCTATTATTTCAGAAGCACCGATTGATAAATATGCATGGCTAACGCAGGAAAAGATTGTAGAAGGGGCACATGAAGCAATTCGTCGTAAAGCGGGTACATATTGTATTGTAGCATCTGGTCGTCGCCCGACAGATAAAGAGGTGAATCACGTAATTGGAGCAGTTAAGGAGATTCGTGAAACGACAGACTTGAAGATTTGTTGTTGTTTAGGGTTCTTAAACGAAGATCAAGCAGGACGTTTAGCCGAAGCGGGTGTACATCGTTATAACCACAACTTAAATACACATGCGAATAATTACGAAAGCATTTGCTCTACTCATACGTATGACGATCGTGTTGATACAGTTCAAAAAGCGAAACAAGCCGGTATTTCACCATGTTCTGGGGCGATCTTTGGAATGGGAGAGACAATAGAAGAGCGAGCTGAAATTGCATTCGAATTACAACGTATAGATGCAGATTCAATTCCATGTAATTTCCTTGTTGCTGTAAAGGGTACGCCGCTTGAAGGACAAAAGGAGTTAACACCAGTAGAATGTTTAAAAGTGCTGGCGATGATGCGCTTTGTAAACCCAACGAAAGAAATTCGTATTTCAGGAGGGCGTGAAATTAATTTACGTTCTGTACAGCCAATCGGTTTATTTGCAGCAAACTCTATTTTTGTTGGGGACTACTTAACGACAGCTGGACAAGAACCGACTGCAGACTGGGGTATGATTGAAGATTTAGGATTTGAGATTGAGGAATGTGCATTATAAGATAGAAAAAAGCAAACTTGTAAAAGAGTTTGCTTTTTTTGTAAATAAAATGTAATAAATAATTGTGAACGCTTGATACTATTGGCTTTTGAGCGAAAAAAAGAATTTTGGTGGACGAATTTTCCAAGCCCCAATTGTACATAGTAAATATGTAATTTACATTGGGTTGGAGGATTTTACATGCACAAATATATATTAGCGATTATGACTTGTCTCATTTTACTAAAAGCGATAAGTGCTGATCCAGTTAAGGCCGCCGAAAATCCTGAACAAAAAGAGATGCAACAACGAATTGAACAACATTTTCGAACGAAAGCTGAACATTTTGGATTGAAAACAGAAGGGAAAGATTTAAAGGAAGTACGAAAAGAAATTACTATTATAGAAGAAGCGAAGAAAAGAGAGAATGTATGGAGAACAGCACAAACGCTTCGTATACAAACAGAAGGAAAAACAATGGATGAATTAATAAAAGATGTACGGAAAAAAGTGAAGAAATAAAAAAGAGGCCGCAGCCTCTTTTTTATTTTTTTATGCCCATTGTTTTGATAAGTGAGCCATTTCAATTGCAGCAATGGCGGATTCATAGCCTTTATTACCAGCTTTCGTGCCTGCGCGTTCAATCGCTTGCTCAATTGTTTCAGTCGTTAATACACCGAAAATAACTGGGATGTCTGTTTGTAGTGATAAAGATGCAACACCTTTTGCTACTTCATTACAAACGTAATCGTAATGTGTTGTAGCACCACGAATGACAGTGCCTAACGTAATAACAGCATCATATTTCCCGCTATTCGCCATCTTTTTAGCGATTAAAGGAATTTCAAATGCACCAGGAACCCAAGCAACATCGATATCAGCTTCTTCTACACCGTGACGCTTTAATCCGTCTAAAGCACCACCAAGTAATTTACTTGTAATAAGTTCATTAAAACGTCCAACAACAACTCCAACTTTTAATCCTGTACCAACTAAATGACCTTCGAATACCATAATAAATCTCTCCCTTAATTATAAGTTTAGTAAATGTCCTAATTTGTTTACTTTCGTTTGTAAATACGTTTTATTCTCTTCTTTTGCTGGCATTTGTAACGGTACACGCTCGATTACTTCTAAATCGTAACCTTGTAAGCCAGCAATTTTTCGAGGATTATTCGTTAATAACCGTAAATGTTGTAAACCTAAATCTTTTAATATTTGAGCGCCAATACCGTAATCACGCAGATCAGCAGGGAAGCCAAGCTTTTCGTTTGCTTCTACAGTATCGAAGCCTTCTTCTTGTAACTTATAAGCGCGAAGCTTATTAAGAAGCCCAATGCCTCGTCCTTCTTGTCTCATATAAAGAAGAACGCCCTTTCCTTCACGCTCAATTTGAGCAAGTGCAGCATGGAGTTGTGGTCCGCAATCGCAGCGGCACGAGCCAAATACATCTCCTGTTAAGCACTCTGAATGAACGCGTACAAGTACAGGCTCTCCTGTTGAAATATCACCTTTTACGAGTGCAATATGTTCTTTCGTATCTAATGAATTAGAATAGCCAATTGCATGGAAAGTACCGAAATCTGTAGGTAATGTAATTTCCACTTCTCGCGTCACTAATGTTTCATGGTGGCGACGATAAGCAATTAAATCTTCTATTGTAATCATTTTTATATCAAATTGTTTTGCGCACTGTAGTAAATCAGGTACGCGTGCCATCGTACCGTCCTCATTAATAATTTCGCAAATGACGCCAGCTGGTTTTGCTCCGCAAAGCTGTGCTAAATCGACAGCAGCTTCTGTGTGACCAGCACGGCGCAGGACACCACCTTCTTTCGCAATTAATGGAAAGATATGTCCAGGACGATTGAAATCAGCACCTTTTGATGCAGGATTTAACATTTCTCGTATCGTAGTTGCACGTTCGTGGGCACTAATCCCAGTTGTTGTAGAAACATGATCAATGCTCACTGTAAATGCAGTATGATGCGAATCTGTATTATGAGCTACCATTGGTTCCAATTGTAGACGTTCTGCGTATCCTTCTGTAATTGGTACACAAACGAGGCCGCGTCCATGTGTAATCATAAAGTTAATTGTTTCTGGCGTAATATACTCTGCTAAAGCGATAAAGTCGCCTTCATTTTCGCGGTTTTCATCATCACATACGATCACGACTTTTCCTTGTTTTAAATCTTCTAGAGCTTCTTCAATACGATGAAACATCATGCTTCCCCCTTATAGAAATCCGTTTTCTTGTAAAAAGCTTTCGGTCATTGAATCTGTTCGTTTTACTGGTTTAGAAATAAAGCGTTCGATATATTTACCAATCATGTCACACTCAATATTTACGATGTCACCGGCATTCTTTTCTCCGATAACAGATTCACTTACTGTGTGCGGGATGAGTGAAATGGTAATGGAAGATTCGTCTATATCAAATATTGTTAAACTCGTTCCATCAACAGCAACGGACCCTTTATGCAAACAATAGCGTAGCAATTCATCAGAAATAGCTATTTTGTAATAGACGGCATTATAGTGTTGTTTTTTGTTTAATATCGTTCCGATGCCATCGATATGTCCTGAAACGAAATGTCCACCGAATCGTCCGTTTGCAGCCATTGCACGCTCTAAATTTACTTTGCATTGCGGTTTAAGCATGCGAAGTGATGTTGATTGCATCGTTTCAGGCATTGCGTCTACTGTGAATGAAGTTGTTGTGAAACTCGTTACAGTCAAGCAAATACCGTTCACCGCGATGCTATCACCTAAGTGAACATCTGATAAAATTTTATTGGCATGAATCGTTAACTTCATCGCTTCGCCGCTTTGTTGCATGTTTGCAATCGTTCCTAATTCTTCTACAATTCCTGTAAACATTCCGTCACCTCACTTCGGGCATGCGCAACAATTTTTATATCATCGCCAATTTGTTTCATCTCTTGAATTTCCAAGGAAAGTGCATCTTGTAATGTTGAAAAACCATTGCCGCCAAATAAAGTAGGGGCATTTTTTCCACCAATTAATTTTGGACTTATATAAGTTACAATTTCATTGAAATACTTTGTTTGTAAGAAACTTGCATGAACTGTTTGACCACCTTCGACGAAAAGAGAAAGAATTTGTTTTTCGCCGAGTAGGTGTAAAACATCCTGTATTTCAATCTGTTTCGTTTTCATTTGGAATATAGCTATATTTTCAGATTCATAAGAAGCTATTTTCTTTTTATCTACACCATTACCGACAAAAATCCATGTCGGTGTTAAACCATCTGTTATGACATGAGAAGATGGTGGCGTTCGTAAATGGGTATCTAAAATAACGCGTATAGGATTTTGTCCCCCGTTAGGAATTCTTGTTGTTAAATGCGGATTATCAGCTATAACTGTATTCACTCCAACGAGAATCGCATCATGTGTATGGCGGTATTGGTGAACATCAGCTCGTGATTCTTCACCTGTAATCCACTTACTTTCACCGGTTACGGTTGCTGTTTTTCCATCCAAGCTCATTGCTGTTTTTATTGTTACAAATGGACGTTTCGTTTTCATGTAGTGAAAAAAGTAGCGATTTAATAAAATTGCTTCTGCTTCAAGAACACCAGTCGTTACTTCGATGCCAGCTTCTTCTAATTTCCTTTTTCCATTGCCAGAAACGAGCGGATTACAATCAAGAGTAGCAATTACAACCCGTTTGACTCCTTTTTTGATGAGCAATTCACAGCAAGGTGGTGTTTTTCCAAAATGGCTACAAGGTTCAAGTGTTACATAAACGGTAGCTCCTTTTGCTTTTTCGCCAGCCATATGAAGAGCATAGACTTCTGCGTGTTCTTCACCAGCACGCAAATGAGCTCCCATACCGACGATGTTTCCATCTTTTACAACAACAGCACCAACCATAGGATTTGGACTTGTTTGTCCGGATGTTCCTTCTGCTAACTGCAGGGCAATCCTCATATATTCTTGATCTGTCATTCTTTTCACCTCTCCTGAAAAAATCAAAAAACCCCAAGGATTTTATATCCTTGGGGTTTGGGAGACGTGATTTCTAGAAATATAGTTCGAATACGAAAGTATAGGAAAGAAACCTAACGATGATTGATATTTTGGCATAAGGAAAAAACCTAGCAAAATATCGAATTTTTCAAACGCTAGTCGTATCTTTTTATTCCAGTATAGAAACATAAGTATACAAAATAAAACATATATAAAGATTCAAAATGAAACTTAAAAATATGCATACTGAAATAAAAGTGTATTCGCTATATAAAATTACTAGAAAACATATCCTTCTCCCATCCAGACTATACTGTCGGCCCTAGAGTTTCACTAGATCCACCGTTTTCGAGTTGAAAACGGGTCACGGACTTAGAAGTTTGCACTTCATCACCGCCGGTTGGGAATTTCACCCGACCCCGAAGGATGCTGTTTGCTCAAATTATAGCACAAAAAAGAAAAAAGGCTAGTAAAAAATGTTCGAATGTGAAGAATTGTGTGAAAATATATGTATGCTGGCATGAGGACAGAAGTATTAGAAATGTTGTAAGGAGAAGGGATGTAATGGAGTTGATCAAAAGAAAAAACATGCACAAAAAAATGTGCATGTCACATGTGAAATTATTCTGCCTCTGGTGCTCTAACAACAGATTCAAATTTTCCTTTATGCGAAGCATCGCAATAAGGCATATTTTTTGATAAACCACAACGGCATAAAGAAAATGCCGGTTTTGCTGGGAATACATTCCCTTGTGAATCAACTAATTCCACGTCCCCTGTAACGCGAAAAGAGCCATTATCATTTACTTTAATTTGTACTTTAGCCAACGCTATCCCTCCTTCCCAAACGCTTAATTTCATCATATAATCAAGAGAAGTACTTGACAATATGAAAAGAGCACTTTCTTTGGAAGAGAAGAGAGTGTTATAATGTTTTTTATAACTGACTAGAGTAAGGTGACGAAAGATGGATAAACAATTACGTACATTACGAAATATTGCAAATGAGCGCACGTGGGCATCATTTTTGAATGATAATCATCCATATAGTTTGTTGCACTGGTCCATTGCTGGTGTAGGACAAGAGTCAAAGGATGTTTGGTTACTGCAAGATGAGGTAACATTTCAAACGACAGAATTTCCAACGTTAGATGATGCAATAAAGTGGATTTCTGAAAATATGGAACAAGTTACAGACGTTTTAGCGCAATAAAAAAACAGGCTTATGCAAGCCTGTTTTTTGTTTCTTTTACATATGCGTTTAAAAATTGATCAATGGCTGCTTCATACTCTTCTTTATTTTCGTTATAAGAGCAAGCGTGTGCGCCGTGTTCTGCAATATAAAGTTGTTTATTGTTTTCTTTTGCTTCATAGAGTGCTTTCGTCATATCAGCTAAAATATAATCATCATCTTTACTATGAATAAAGAGGACGGGATTGTTAATGTTTTTTATACAATCGATTGGTGAAACTTCACGAATCGTATAACCGTCACGCACTTTTAAGAAAGCATTTGCTAAAGGTAATAAAGGCCATTTCGGTAAATGGAATTCAACCTTTAAACGGTGCTGTAATTGTCCGTAGAAATCAGAGAAAGGACAATCTGCAATATAGAAGTCAGCACCATCTTCTACAAGTCCTGCGTACTGAAGAAGTGTTGCAGCGCCCATCGATTCACCATGAATACCGAGTGTTATATTTGTTCCAAAACGACCTTTTAGCCAGTCAACTACAGATTTTAAATCATGTTTTTCATAGTATCCATAGCTTGTTGTTTTTCCGCCAGTTTTACCATGACGACGATGATCATAAATAACGACATTATATCCTCTGTTTAAAAATAACCTTGCATATTTTACAGAGTTCATTTTATTTACAGTTACGCCGTGACAGAAAATCATAAACTTATTGGAATGACCAGCAGGAATGTAATATCCGTGAAGATCATATCCGAATTGCGAAGGAATATGAATTTCTTCTTTATGAAGAGCATCAAAATCCTCTATACGAAAATGTTTTTTCGTTTCTCTTTCGAGTATTTCTTCCTCTGTTTTTTTCTTTAAGTACATCACCTTATTTGTAAAGAAAATCCCAAGGGCAGTTATCGCACCTAGTATAGTAAACAATGCTGCAAAAAAACGTTTCATACTTTACCTCATCCTCCAAATACCGTTACATGTGATACACTTATATTGTATCACAAGGATAGAAAAGGGGAGAAATAGGAAATGGTGCATATACAAAAAATTACGCCAGCGATGAAAGAAACAATCCGAATGTTCATGTGTGAGAACTGGGGGAGTTCATTGATGGTTTCACGTGGTAAGGAGCATCAATTAGAAGAGTTGCCAGGATTTGTTGCGCTCTCAGAAGACAGAATAATCGGAATTATAACGTATGAATTGATTGGAAATATGTGCGAAATTGTATCGTTAGATAGCTTTGAAGAAAGAAAAGGAATAGGGACAAAACTTGTGGATTGTGTATTACGAGTTGCAGAAGAAGAACAGTGCAGGCAGGTTTGGCTTATAACAACAAATGATAATATGAATGCGTTACGTTTTTACCAAAAACGTAATTTTTTAATGACGAATTTATATGTAAATGCAGTTGAAGAGGCACGAAAAATAAAGAAAGAAATTCCTCGCATTGGGTATGATAATATCCCGATTTTACATGAAATTCAATTAGAATATAGTTTAGTGTAATGATGTAACAATTTTCAGAAATATAAGTTATTAACCTTGACGAATATTGTAATTTAGGTTACCGTAAAATTGTAATCTATTACCATATTAAGGGGTGACGATGTGGCAACTATACGTGATGTTGCAAAATTGGCAGGTGTTTCAGTCGCAACCGTTTCACGAGTTATAAATGAAAAAGGATACGTTCATGAGGACACAGTAAAACAAGTAAAGGAAGCAATTGAGGAATTACGTTATAGGCCAAATAGTGCAGCAAAGCCACTATTTAAAGAAAATTCAACGATAATTGCATTACTTGTAGATAATCTATATGACCCATCAAACATCACTTTGCTACATTGTATTGAGGAAATAGCGTATAAAGAAGGATATCAAATTATTGTTTGTAATATAGAGAATAAAGATAAATACATACATATGTTGAAGGGAAATAACGTTGCAGGTGTTATTTTGACAAGATCCGTTTTTAAAAGTATAGGAGAAATCCCACTTCCGTTTGTTGTGATTGATGAAAAAAAATCCCATGCAAATTATTATGAAAGTGGCCAAAGAGCGGTCTCTTTATTAAAAGAAAAAGGTTGTCACTTTCTTGCTTATTTCGGTGAGGGCGAAGATAGTGAAGAAATGGAAGAGTACATATCAGGATTTTTAGATGCTGTTTGGGAGGAAGGAATCTCTTATCGAGAAGAATGTGTACAAGGGTATACGAATAAACAGTTTGTTACGTTATTGCAAAACAATCCGTATGTAGATGGAATTGTAACTTCAAGTGATAAGATTACTTTTGAGTTAATTCGAGCAGCAAAAAAATTAAATATCCGTATACCGGATAAAGTGAAAATTATTGGAATAAACGGGAGTATAGACAGTGAATGGGCAGGTCCGTCATTTATGCAAATGGAAAGTTGTAGCGAAGAAAATGGGAAAATAGCGTTGCAACAATTAAAGAGAAAAATAAAAAAGTAAAAGGTGCGTATAAAACGCACCTTTTATAATGTAATTGCGGCAATAAATCCGAATATAAGTAACGGTATATTATAATGCAGAAAAGTTGGTACACATGTATCCCATATATGATGGTGTTGACCATCAGCGTTTAAACCAGATGTTGGTCCAAGTGTACTATCTGATGCTGGAGATCCTGCATCTCCTAGCGCTCCGGCTGTACCGATAATGGCAATGGTGGCCATTGGACTAAATCCAAGCTGCATGCAAAGGGGTACAAAAATTGTTGTTAAAATAGGGATGGTTGAAAAGGATGAACCAATTCCCATCGTAACGAGAAGTCCAATTACAAGCATAAGAAATGCAGCGAGTGGTTTGTTGTTTCCAATTATATGTGCACTCGTTTGCACAAGAGATTCAACATGTCCTGTTTTTCGAAGCACAGCTCCGAATCCAGCGGCCGCAATCATAACAAAACCAATAAAGGACATCATGCGCATTCCGCTTGTTAATATCGCATCTGCTTCTTTAAGAGGTAGACTACCACTTACTGATAAGACGATAATCCCAGCTAAAGCACCGAAAATCATTGATTCTGTTGCTAATTGAACAGTTAATGTGGCTATGATAGATAATAATCCGAAAGTAATGCTACGTTTTGTATAGGGAACGATTTCATTTGCGGTAGTATGAATTTGTTCTGTTTCATACGTACGAGGTTTTCGGTACGTAATGAACACCGCTACACATAATCCGATAATCATACCGATTGCTGGAATCGTCATTGCTTTTGGAATAAGCGCGACATCAAATGTAAGACCGCTTTGCGCAGCATTTGTTTGCAATACGTCATGATAAATTTTTCCGAACCCTGCTGGAATCCACATATAAGGAGTAATCAATCCGAATGTAATAATACATGTAACAAGTCTGCGATCCACTTTCAGCTCATTTAATACTTTTAAAAGTGCTGGAATTAAGATGGGGATGAAAGCGATATGAACAGGAATCACATTTTGTGAGAAACAAGCCATCGTTAAAATGATGAATAGAATAAGTATTTTAGAATAAACTTGTTTTTTCGTGTCTTGTTCATTGCCAATCCATTTTAATGCCGTTTGAATCATGGCATCTGGAAGTCCTGTTTTGGAAAGAGAAATAGCGAAACCGCCAAGCATTGCATAACTTAAAGCGATTGGAGCACTGTTTCCAAGACCAGTTGTAAAAGTGTTAATCGTTTCTGAAATACCGAGTCCGC
The DNA here is from genome assembly GCF_027716745.1 of Bacillus cereus group sp. Bc010. NCBI lineage: Bacteria > Bacillati > Bacillota > Bacilli > Caryophanales > Bacillaceae > Bacillus > Bacillus cereus group sp. Bc010. The sequence goes on along the minus strand of NZ_JAQFUY010000009.1, from coordinate 84,960 downwards.
CGATAATTCCGCCTGTTAAAGCTCCAACAATGATGGCGACAATGACCTGGACACGTAATAAACTAAGCAATAGCATAACTGCTACTGCAACGAGTACAGCATTCATAATAAATGTAATCTCCCCAAAATTTTATTGTGTTAAGGTAAGTAAATATGAAGCACCTTGCTATATTTATACATAGTTGCGACATATTATTATAAATTGTTTTTTATGAAATGTAAAAGAGCCTTTTGTTACTAATGGTGAAAAGCTAGCTCTTGTTTAATGGATTGTAAAGAACGAGCGAATAATTCTGGCTCTTCTAAATCGGGAGAATGTGCTGAATTTGGGAACCAAATCATCTTTTTTATCGGTGCTTCTATTACATCACAATATTCCTGAACGAGTGCATAAGGAGTTTGATAATCATAGCGACCAGAACAAAAATAAACTGGAATAGATAAACTCGTAATAGAAGAAAAGAAATCGATTGTCAACATTTCTTCCCATAAAACGCCAGATTTTAAATTCCCTGCGAGAAACTTGAACCAATCTAATAGCGTATATTCAGGGGAAAAGAAGCCTTTTCGTATGAACGAAAAGGAAGATCCGTTTTGGATTGCTCCTCCGAATGTGCCAAGCCATTTTCTTTGAATAATAAGGCGTCTCGTATCTAAAAATGGCGGTTTTCCTAATTTTAAAAGGGACGCTAATGCTTTTTTATGATTATGTTTTTTTGCAGAACGAATTAAATGCTGATATAGTAATTCTTCGTTTTGTTTCATATGTACAATTTGCCCAATACCGATATAAGCCTCGATATATTGTGGATAATGGTGTGCTATGTTAAGCCCGATAATACTTCCCCAAGAATGACCAGCGAGAAATAGTTTCTGTTTATTGAACTTTTTAAGTACATATTGAATCACTTCTTTTGCATCGGAAATGAATTGTTCGATTGTAAAATTTGCTCCGAAATCTTTCATTGAAAAGGATTTACCTGCCCCGCGCTGATCCCAATTAATTACGATGAAGTGTTTCTCCAATTCTTTTTGAAAATGACGAATAAATCCGATTTGTGCCATGCCTGGTCCACCGTGACAGCATAATAAAATAGGCTGCTCTACGTTTTGCCCGCGCATAAGGAGAGTTTGTTTTCGGTTGTTAATCATAACGCTTTCCATCGTAGCGATACTATTAGGCATGAGTTTTTTATTTTTATTATAGAACTGCGGGGTATTGCTACGAAAAAGCATATTGAAAACCTCCTTTTCTAAAATCGTATGAATCGCACAGGCTATTCGTTTTGCATATACTGTTAGAAAATCATTGTAACATACCATACTAGTGTCATTTCAACACGGGAGGAGGGAAATTGTGACGATTGGAGAAATTATCGATTGTTTAAATAGGCGTGAATCCATCGCTATTATAGCAAAACGTCTTGAAATAAGCCCGTATACATTATCGAAGAAATTAAGATTGATTGGATACGAATATGATGGAGAACAGAAAAAGCGTATTTTTGTAGGAGATGGAGAAGAACCGCGTCACTTACAACTCCAAGAAGCGACAGCCCTTCAATATGCGAAAACGGATTATCAACTATTAATTTATGAACAATTACAAAGTATTTATGAGTTATTAAGAAAGAAAGAAGAAGTAATTGCGCCCATGATGAATATAAGTACAGAAAAAAAGAAACGTACCTTTTCTATTAATAAAGAAATATTAGCAAAACTAGACGTTATATCAGAATCGAAAGGAATTCAAAAATCTAAACTTGTAGAAGAGGCGTTACAACAATTTTTACAACAATATGATTTTAATAACACATCACATATTGATAACTAAAGAAAAGGATACTATGTTCATTGTCAGAACGAGTATCCTTTTTAGGTTTCACATATATGACGGATAAAATAAAAGGTCCATGTGTATCTTTTACGATGAAAAATTAAGGTTGTTTATTATGAGTGTACTTAATTTATTTTTTGAATTCTACCATCGATAATTGGCTGAATAGGTTCTTTTAATTGTTTTACGTAATCGACTAGCGCTTCAAAGTCGTTTGGACCAGTTTCTGCATTTTTACCATTTTTAAATGATACAAATCCATCACCGCCAGAAGCTAAAAAGGCATTTGCCACTACGCTATACGTTTTAGATGGAGATAATTCTTCACCGTTTGTTAAACGTATATTTGTAACTTTTTCACCGTTTGGTTTATTTGCATCCCACGTATATTGAATACCTGAAATTTGAAGCATTCTCGTCGTACCTTTTTGCCATTGTTGATTTAAAATGTCACGAATATCTTGGCCTGTTAAATCTACTTTAATTAATTGGTTTCCAAAAGGCTGAATGCCATATAATTCGCCCCATGTAATATCGCCAGCATCTAAGTCATTACGAATGCCACCTGGATTCATAAGTGCGATTTGAGTTTGCATCGTTTGCCGCTGGGCATCGGCAACTAAATTTCCAAGAGTGGACTCACCAGCATCATTTTGTTTACGGTCGATAGGTGCTGTAGATTTTCCGACAACTTCATTTACAAGTGGTGCAATTTTTTCTTTATATTGATCTAATTTTTTCTTTACTTGTTTATCAGGTTCTACACCTTCATGGTATGTTGTAACAACTTCAGCTTTTTTCTTTACAATATCTTTTGTTTTACGATCAATTGTTACATCTACATCTGAGAAAGCCATTCCGTAAGAGTTTGCTTGGACGATTAGTTTATTATTTACAGTACCATTTACATACGTGTGACTATGCCCACCAAAAATAACATCAACTTCCGGATCTGTTTCATTTGCAATTCGAGTAAGGTCTCCATTTGTCACACCAGACTCATCTGTTGTTCCGCCGACATGAGCAAGGACGACAATGGATTTAACGCCAAGACGCTTTAATTGCTGCGTTGATTTATTAATTGCTTCTACTTCGTCAGTGATTTCTACATTTTTAAGCATAGTAGGCATCACCACATTTGGTGTATCAGTTGTAACTACGCCAATGAATCCTACAGGCACACCATTTACCATTTTTACAGTAAATGGCGGTAAAAATAAGCGGCCAGTGGATTTATTATAGAAGTTTGCAGCGACATAAGGGAAATTAGCACCTTTGAAATTTCCTGTTTTTTCGTGATAGCCACCGTAAATGAGACGTTTCATTTCATCGATACCTTCATCAAATTCGTGGTTTCCGATTGTACCAACATCAAATTTTAAATCATTTAAAAATTCAATCGTTGGTTCATCTTGTAATAATGCTGAAACTGGTGGACTAGCTCCGACAATATCACCAGCGTGTACGAGAAGTGTATTCGGGTTTTGTTTTTTACGTTCTTTTAAATAAGTAGCTAAGTAATCAGCGCCACCAGCTTCTTTGTTATTAATTTTTTTAACAGTATCTAGTTGTCCATGGAAATCATTAATACCAAGTATTTGTACGTCTATGTAGCGGTTTTGTTCAGCTGGAGCCTGGGATGGGGGAGCGGCAAATACGGTTGAAAAAGTAATGGTGCTTAAAACGGCAACAGCAGGAATAATTTTTTTCCACATAATATAATTCTCCTTTTTTATAATCTGACATCATACGACATAATTTTAATAGATTCATAGGATTATATCTATAAAAAAATTTGGTTTTTTCGAAAAATTAACATATTTACAAAAGATGAATAATAGAGTAAAGACCCTTTTTTATTGTCGAGTTCATTGTGTATCTACTATAATGGAGAAAAAAGTAAAAGGTGAGTAGTATGAAGAAAAAGAAACAAAGACAAATGCAAAGACAATCGCAAGTGAATCAACAAAAGAAAGAGTCGCTTACATTAGGTGATCAATTAAATGATTCACTCATGCAGCAATTAAAGAATAAGAAGAAAGAGTTGCAAGTAAGAGAAGAGAAAAAAGAGGCAGCTGAACAGGAAAGAAAGCGCCAAGAACAAAAAGAACGTGAAAAGAATAAATCATTTGAAGAACTGTTAAGTGAAAGTAACCTTACTTGGAAAGACTTTAAATAATAACGAAAATGATCAGTGAATAACGCTGATCATTTTTTTGACGAGCTTGTAAGAAAAGGGGAGTTAGAATGAGAAAAATTGTAGTTGTTCCGCATGAAAATCATTGGGGTGAAAAATTTCAAATGGAGGCTGAAAGATTAAAAGCGGCGATGCCAGAAAAGGTGAAGGTCCATCATATTGGAAGTACGTCGGTGCCAGGACTGGCAGCGAAACCAATTATAGATATGATTATGGAAGTAGAGAGTATCGACAGAGTAGATAGGTGGAATGAACGTTTTGAAGAGCTTGGCTATATCGTAAAAGGGGAGAATGGTATTTCAAGACGCCGTTATTTTATTCATGGAACGGAGGAAAAACGCTCGTATCACTTACACGTGTTTGAAAAAGGAAACCCTGAGATAGTAAGGCATTTAGCATTTCGTGATTATATGATGGCTCATTGTGAAGAAGCTGAGGCATATGCAACTTTAAAGAAAGAATTAGCTGAAAAGTATACATATGATGGTGCGTTATATTCGGAAGGGAAAACTGAGTTTGTACGTAATGTTGATGAAAAAGCGAAGAAATGGATAGAAAATAATGTGAATGAATGAGTTCGCATTATTTTAGAAAGTATATAAGTTTATTATGTAAACTGTACATATGTTTTGACTTTTTTGTTGAATCTTGTTCAAATAAAGTGGTGGCTTATAAAAAAATGTAATAATGAAAGGGAGACGACTGTGCACATTCCAACAACTACACTTCATAATGGCGTAAAAATGCCGATGATTGGTTTAGGCGTTTATAAAGCGAAAGAAGGTGACGAAGTAAAACAAGCAGTAAAAACAGCGTTAGAAGTTGGATACCGTTCGATTGATACAGCAGCTGTATATGAAAATGAAAGCGGTGTCGGAGAAGCGGTTCGTGAATCAGGGATTCCGAGAGAAGAGATCTTTATTACAACAAAAGTTTGAAACGATGATCAAGGATACGAGGAAACACTTGAGGCTTTTGAGAAAAGCTTAAAAAAATTACAAATGGACTATGTAGATTTATATTTAATACATTGGCCAATAAGAGGGAAGTATGTTGATACGTACCGAGCGTTAGAAAAGCTGTATGAAGAAGGTAAAGTGCGCGCGATTGGTGTTTCTAATTTCCATAAACATCATTTAGAACTGCTATTACCAAATTGCAAAGTAAAGCCGATGGTAAACCAAGTGGAACTTCATCCAATGTTAACACAATTTGAATTGCGTAATTTCTGTCAAGGTGAGCAAATTCAAATGGAAGCATGGAGTCCGTTAATGAGAGGCGGAGAAGTATTTCAGCACCCGATTATTCAGGATATTGCTACTAAATATGAAAAAACACCTGCGCAAGTTATATTAAGATGGGATATTCAAAGCGGGGTTGTGACGATTCCTAAATCTGTTACACCATCTCGCATTCAGGAGAATTTTTCTATCTTTGATTTTTCACTAACGGAAGAAGAGATGACTCAAATTAATACGTTAAATTGTAATTTACATGTAGGAACGAATCCTGATAAATATGATACGTTATAAAAAGACGCTACCAGTATGGTAGCGTCTTTTTAACGGTGTAATGCGTACGTATCACATTTCACAATTTGCTGAAGCTGTGTATATTCTGCTGTTGTTAACTGTGTTTGTTTACTAGACTGTACATTTTCTTGTAATTGTTGAATAGAGCTTGCACCAGGTATAACAGCTGCAACAGTTTCGTTATGTAAGCAATATTGAATAGCTGTTCCAGTTAAGGCGTTTTCTCCAATTATTTCTTTTACATTCGTAAGCGTCGCATATAATTCATCGTAAGAATAAGAAAGGTAATCTTTTTCTTTTACTTTTTCTATCTTTCTTGCATTATTGTCAGTTAAAATTCCTTTTGCAAGTGGTCCGCGAGCAATGACGCTAATTTGATGTTCATTAAGAAGCTGGAACCATTCTTCAGGGCGACGATTCAAAAGGCTATATTCCATTAGAACACTAACGATATTTGAACGCTTTGCATACTCACGGATGACATTTGGACGTATAGAAGAAATACCGTAATGGCGAATGATACCTTCTTGTTTCAATTCTTCAAAGGCTTCAATTACTTCATCTATAGGATCTTCAATCGTCCCGCCGTGAAGTTGATAAAGATCAATATAATCAGTTTGAAGTCTACGTAAACTTTCTTTCACTTCAGCCTTTATGTAATTTTTAGAAGGATCCCAAGACCAGCCGTTTTTTTCTTCTGTCCATCGATTTCCAACCTTCGTTGTAAGAACAATTTGGTCTCGTTTTCCTTTTAAGGCTTTTCCAACAAATTCTTCGTTTAATCCATAATCATATAAATCCGCTGTATCAAAAAAATTGATTCCTAAATCGATTGCTTCATCAATAATACGCAGGGCTTCTTTTTCAGATGTACCGAGAGACATACAGCCAAGTCCCATTTCTGTCACATATAAATCTGAGTTTCCTAATTGACGTTTTTTCATAAGTCAACCTCCTTCTCCTTATTCTTATTGTACGCAAGGGAAAAGAGGTTGACAAACGTTTACTTTTTAGTTGCTGTAATCCACTCTTGTACAGTTGTATACTCTTTACTATATTGTTTTAGCTTATGGCGAATTTGCCATGCTTTTCCGACTAAGGTGACGCGATTTGGTAAAATATAAACTTTCATTTCTATCACGCTCCTTTCAATGTGGTAAAATGTATGAGGAAAGAATAGGAAATAGAACAGGGAGATGAAGTAGTATGAGTAATCTTGCAGAGAGAACAGTAAAAACTGAGCCGATTTTTGATGGTAGAGTTATAAAAGTTCGTGTTGATGATGTAGTATTACCAAATGGAGCAATGAGTAAACGTGAAATTGTAAATCACCCTGGTGCAGTTGCCATTATTGCTATTACTGATGAGGGGAAAATTGTGCTTGTTGAGCAGTATCGTAAAGCGCTTGAAAAGGCGATTATAGAAATTCCGGCCGGCAAGTTAGAACCTGGTGAAAAACCTGAGGTGACAGCAGTTCGTGAATTAGAAGAGGAAACAGGTTATGTATGTGAAAATATGGAGCTTATTACTTCTTTCTATACATCTCCAGGATTTGCAGATGAAATTTTATATGTATATAAAGCGACAGGTTTGACGAAAAAAGAAAATAAAGCTGCGTTAGATGAAGATGAATTTGTGGAATTGATGGAAGTATCATTAGAAGAAGCAACTACTCTTATGAAAGATCTTCGTATTCATGATGCGAAGACAATGTTTGCAGTACAATATTTACAACTACAAAAATAAACACTCGCCAAAGGCGAGTGTTTTTTAATTAATTTTTGCATATACGCGTGCATCACGTAAGCTACCATCTGGTGCTATGAAATCATTTTCCATTGTACCTTCTAGAATAAATTCTAAACGTTCTGCTAAGTTACATGCATTTGTATTTGTTGCATCAATACGAATTTCAATTCTTCGAGCGCTTAGCTTATCAAAGGCAAATTGAATGGCACCTTTCACAGCTTCGGTCATATAGCCTTGTTTTGTATAAGCGCTATGTAGCCAGAAGTGAAGTGAAAACTTTGGAATATCCCAGTTTTCAGGCTTGAGCGTTATAGCTCCGATGAATGTACCAGATACTTTATCGTATAAGTGAAAATCAAGTGTTTCACGAAGTAAAAACTGCCCGTGAGCGTTACGAACGATTTCTTCAGCACTTTCTTCTGTTTCAGCGTTAATTGGCATCCACGGTACTAAGTCTTCTAGAGAAGCTTGTATTGCTTCATACACTTCTGCACCATCACCTGGAAATGGCTTACGAACTTGTAAGCGTTCAGTTTGAAATAATGTTGGAAAATCTAATAATAATGGTTTCAAGAGAAATCCCTCCTATTCTCTACTTTTTAGTTTAGCAAAGTAGAGCGGAATTTCAATGTTAATTCGTCATACTTTTTTCTTTCTTTCATACATTTTTAGTAAGAGTGTGAACGGAGGGAAGAAAAATGTGGAGAAAAACTTGGCAAGACCGTGTAATGTCTCACATACAGGAAAACTCTTCATTATATATATTTAACGCTGTTTTGTTATTGATGGGAGTAATATTTGGAGCGATTCTTGTAAATAGTTTACAATTAAATCAAAAACAAGATTTATCTTTTTATTTGCAACGTTTTTTTGGACAAGTTTCTAAAGGAGAATTTGCTATTGCAGGCGAAATGTTTCGAGAAAGTTACTTTTCACAATTAAAATACATTGGATTTATTTGGATTTTAGGGATTTCAATTATTGGATTGCCACTCATTTTTATTTTATTATTTGCAAAAGGAGTAGTTGTCGGATTTACAGTAGGTTTCTTAGTAAGTCAGCATGGATGGAATGGATTATTATTAGCATTCGTTTCTGTATTGCCACAAAATCTCATTATCATCCCAGTATTTCTCGTTATGACAACAATTGCCGCAAGTTTTTCCTTACGCATGATTAGGCATCAATTTATACGAAAAATAACTGAGCCGCTATTACCATTATTGATCCGTTATACATGCTTCTTTCTTGTAATTGGAGCGGTGCTAGCTCTTGCTTCTAGTGTGGAAGCTTATGCATCACCAGTTTTAATGAAAGAAGTCGTTGAGGCTATTAATAAACAATAAATACTTTATGAGAATAATTATCAATTTGTTTTTATTGTTTTTCTTTTGACAGAAGCCCTTCTTCTGATATAATGGTGTAAGAGTGGCGAGGAGGGAGTAGTACCGAATGGAAGAAAGAATTGAACGAATTAAGAAGCAATTACATGCAGCGAGCTACAAATTAACACCGCAACGTGAAGCAACAGTTCGTGTGCTGCTAGAAAATGAAGAAGATCATTTAAGCGCAGAAGATGTTTACCTCCTTGTAAAAGAAAAGTCGCCAGAGATCGGATTAGCAACCGTCTATCGAACTTTAGAACTATTATCTGAGTTAAAAGTTGTCGATAAGATTAACTTCGGAGACGGTGTTTCACGCTATGACTTACGCCAAGAAGGTGCGCAGCGTTTCCACCATCATTTGATTTGTACACAATGTGGTGCTGTACAAGAAATACAAGAAGATTTACTTGGTGAAGTGGAAAGGAAAGTAGAACATGACTGGAGCTTTAAGGTGAAGGATCATCGTTTAACATTCCATGGGATTTGTAAAAATTGTCAAGAAAATGAAACGGATGAAAAATAACCTTTTCCTATTTAACTAGGAAGAGGTTTTTTATTTGAATAAGGTATAAATTGGTGAAAGCTTGGCATATGTTGTAATAACTTATATTTTGGAGGAATTTACAATGCGTCGAGCTTTAAAATTAACTTTTGATGGGATAAAAGTATTTTTATTATTTACAAGTTGTACGATTTTGTTTTATTTCGCTATACTATGGATAAATGAAGAATATGAAAGCTATCATCGTTATGAAAAGCCAAAAGAAGAGACTGTAGAAAAAGTATCAGGGAATGAAGAGCCGGCAAAGGATGCTTTCGTAAATAGAATGATGTTTTTCTATGAAAATGGGGAGTAGTGTAGATTGGAAGATCAATTAAAAGATTTTATTCATTATATGGTTGTTGAAAAAGGGCTAGCGAAAAATACAGTAGTATCTTATGAACGTGATTTAAAAAGTTATGTAAAGTATTTGCAAAATGTAGAACAAGCGAAAAGCTTTCACGAAGTGACACGCTTGCACATTGTTAACTTTCTGCAGCACTTAAAAGAAAACGGAAAATCTTCGAAAACATTAGCACGTCATATTGCATCGATTCGTTCGTTTCACCAATTTTTACTTCGTGAACGAGCGGTAGAGCACGATCCATCCGTACATATTGAAACGCCGCAAGGAGAACGGAAATTACCGAAAGTATTGTCAGTTGATGAAGTAGAGGCGTTACTGCAGACACCAAAAATGACGAGCGCTTTTGGGGTTCGTGATAAAGCGATGCTAGAGTTATTATATGCAACAGGACTTCGTGTTTCAGAATTAATTGCATTAAATTTAGAAGATGTACATTTAACGATGGGGTTTGTTCGATGCATAGGGAAAGGGAATAAAGAAAGAATTATTCCACTAGGAAGTTTAGCGACGGAAGCGATTCAAAAGTATATTGAAAAGGGAAGAAGAGAATTGATGGGGAAAAAAGTAGTAGATGCACTCTTTTTAAACCATCATGGAAATCGATTATCAAGACAAGGATTTTGGAAAATTTTAAAACGATTAGCGAAAGAAGCAAATATTGAAAAAGAGCTTACACCTCATACGTTGCGTCATTCTTTTGCTACGCATTTATTAGAAAATGGAGCAGACTTACGTGCTGTGCAAGAAATGCTTGGACATGCAGATATTTCAACGACACAAATTTATACGCATGTTTCAAAAACTAGATTAAAAGATGTATATAAACAGTTTCATCCGAGAGCATAGATACTATGCTCTTTTTTCATAGATTCAAAAGGCTATAGCACTTCACAGAAACTTCACAAACATTTCGTACATTGTTTTCAGCAGAAGACTAGAATATTACAATGTTTTTCCTCTATACTAAATAAAGTATGAAGGAGGAAATGATGATGAAAAAACTTATTATGACTTTATTTATCGCGATGCTAGCATTGGCTGGCTGTAATACAAACAAAGAAGAACCGAAAAAAGAACAGAAACTAGAAGCTGTAAAAGTAGCAGTTCAAACAAATCCGAAAGAAATTAAACCTGGTGAAAAAACAGAAGTACAAGCACTTGTTACACAAGGAAAAGAAAAGGTAACAGATGCTGATGATGTAAAGTTTGAAATTTGGAAAGCTGGCGACGAAAAGCACGAGATGCTAGAAGGTAAGCATAAAGGAAAAGGTGTTTATGCTGTAGAAAAAACGTTCGAAACGGATGGAGTATACCACATTATTGCTCACACAAATGCACGTGAAATGCATGTTATGCCAGAAGTAAAAGTGGCTGTAGGAAATGCGAAGGTAGAAGATGCGAAAAAAGAAAATAGTGATCATGGTGCAGGACATGGCGATCATAAAAGCGATACAATGATCCACCTTATGGCTGGTGATATAAAAGCAAATGCTGAATCAACAATGAAAGTTCACTTAAAACAAAAAGAAGAAGCGTTAACTGGTGCTGAAGTCCAACTTGAAATTTGGAAAGATGGTGTTGAAAAACACGAATTTATTCCAGCGAAAGAAGGAAATAAAGGGGAGTATGAAACGAAACATACTTTCAAAGAAAACGGTTCTTACAAAGTGAAAGTTCATGTTAAAAAAGGCGAATTGCATGAACATAAAGAAGAAACAGTAGAAGTAAAATAAAAAAGTAGCTCTTTAGAGCTATTTTTTTATTTTTATCCCGAAAAATGATCAGTGGGAAAGAACAAAACCGCCACTGATTAAAATTTTACTTTATATGAAGAAATAAATCATAAAATAATTAGCACTTCTTTGCATAATGGATTACAATAGAAGTGTGAAGAAAATGAGAAATTCTACGAAAATGTATTAAAAAGAAAGCGTAAACATGTTATGATATCAGTATCAGATGTCTGACATCTGACTTAGAAAAAACTAGAAATGTTTTTGCGTCGTTTCAAGGTAAACGAAATAGGTTAGAGAATGATTTAAAGAAGTACTGTTCGATAATGAGAACGAAAGAAAATTCTTATGGAGAACAGTTTCACTTTATAGCGTTTTGAACATACTACAAGAAGTAGAACTGAACTTATAGGAGGTCGCAGTTATGAATAAATATAAACGTATATTCCTAGTCGTAATGGACTCTGTTGGAATCGGTGAAGCACCAGATGCTGAACAATTTGGTGATTTAGGATCTGACACAATTGGTCACATTGCTGAACATATGAATGGGTTACAAATGCCTAACATGGTGAAATTAGGTCTTGGTAACATTCGTGAAATGAAAGGCATCTCTAAAGTAGAAAAACCACTTGGATATTATACAAAAATGCAAGAAAAATCTACTGGTAAAGATACAATGACAGGTCATTGGGAAATTATGGGTCTTTACATTGATACACCATTCCAAGTGTTCCCAGAAGGATTCCCAAAAGAATTACTTGATGAATTAGAAGAAAAAACAGGCCGTAAAATCATCGGTAATAAACCAGCTTCTGGAACTGAAATACTTGATGAACTTGGTCAAGAACAAATGGAAACAGGCTCTTTAATTGTTTACACTTCTGCTGATAGCGTACTACAAATCGCAGCACACGAAGAAGTAGTGCCGCTTGATGAGTTATATAAAATTTGTAAAATTGCACGTGAATTAACGTTAGATGAGAAGTACATGGTAGGCCGTGTTATTGCTCGTCCATTCGTTGGTGAGCCTGGAAACTTTACACGTACACCGAACCGTCATGACTATGCATTAAAACCATTCGGCCGTACAGTAATGAATGAATTAAAAGATAGTGATTATGATGTGATTGCTATCGGTAAAATCTCTGACATCTATGATGGTGAAGGGGTAACTGAATCACTTCGTACGAAGTCTAACATGGATGGAATGGATAAGCTTGTAGATACATTAAATATGGACTTTACAGGTCTTAGCTTCTTAAACTTAGTTGACTTTGATGCATTATTCGGTCACCGTCGTGATCCACAAGGATACGGAGAAGCTCTGCAAGAATATGATGCACGTCTTCCAGAAGTATTCGAAAAACTAAAAGAAGATGATCTATTATTAATTACAGCAGACCACGGTAATGACCCAGTGCATCATGGTACTGATCATACACGTGAATATGTACCGTTATTAGCATATAGCCCAAGCATGAAAGAAGGCGGAAAAGAGTTACCACTTCGTCAAACATTTGCTGATATTGGTGCAACTGTAGCAGAAAACTTCGGTGTGAAAATGCCAGAATACGGAACAAGCTTCTTAAACGAGCTAAAGAAATAGGGGGATAAACAAATGAATCGTGAACTTATTACAAAATCAGCTTCATACTTAAAAGAGAAATTTCAAGAGACACCACAAGTAGGACTAATCCTTGGATCTGGACTAGGTGTATTAGCAGATGAAATCGAGAACGCAGTAACAGTACCTTACAGTGAAATCCCTGAATTCCCAGTTTCAACTGTAGAAGGCCATGCAGGTCAACTAGTATTCGGTACACTTCAAGGTGTAACGGTAGTAGCAATGCAAGGACGTTTCCACTTCTATGAAGGATACGATATGCAAAAAGTAACATTCCCAGTTCGTGTTATGAAAGAACTAGGGGTAGAAACAGTTGTTGTAACAAATGCAGCTGGTGGTGTAAATACATCATTCGAACCAGGCGATCTTATGTTAATTTCAGATCACATTAACTTCATGGGTACAAATCCATTAATCGGACCAAATGATTCTGAAATGGGTGTACGTTTCCCTGATATGTCTACATCATATACAGTAGAGCTTCGCGAAATGGCGAAACAAGTTGCAGCAGACTTAAATATTAAAGTACAAGAAGGTGTATACGTTGGAATGACAGGTCCTGTATATGAAACACCTGCTGAAATTCGTATGCTTCGTACACTTGGCGGAGATGCAGTTGGTATGTCAACAGTACCTGAAGTAATTGTAGCGCGTCATGCTGGTATGAAAGTACTTGGTATTTCTTGTATTTCAAATATGGCAGCTGGTATTTTAGATCAGCCACTTCACCACGATGAAGTAATCGAAACGACAGAACGTGTTAAAGCTAACTTCTTAGCATTAGTAAAAGCAATCGTAAAACAAATGAAGGGGTGACCTCGCAATGAGAATGGTGGACCTAATTGCAAAAAAACGTGACGGACATGCATTAACGACAGAAGAAATTAACTTTATTGTTGAAGGATATACAAATGGTGATATTCCTGATTATCAAGTAAGTTCACTTGCAATGGCAATTTTCTTCCAAGATATGAACGATCAAGAGCGTGCAGATTTAACGATGGCAATGGTAAATAGCGGTGATACAATCGACTTATCAGCTATTGAAGGAGTAAAAGTAGATAAGCACTCGACAGGTGGCGTTGGTGATACAACAACACTTGTATTAGGTCCATTAGTAGCCGCTTTAGGTGTACCGGTTGCAAAAATGTCTGGACGTGGTCTAGGTCATACTGGTGGTACAATTGATAAATTAGAAGCAGTTCCAGGATTCCATGTTGAAATCGAAAATGATGAATTCATGCGTCTTGTAAATGAAAATAAAATCGCAGTTATTGGTCAAAGTGGAAACTTAACACCTGCGGATAAAAAATTGTATGCACTTCGTGATGTAACGGCAACAGTAAACTCAATTCCGCTTATTGCAAGCTCAATTATGAGTAAAAAAATTGCTGCTGGTGCAGATGCAATTGTTCTTGATGTAAAAACTGGAGCAGGTGCATTTATGAAAACAGATGAAGATGCAAAACGTTTAGCAGAAGCAATGGTACGCATTGGTAATAACGTTGGTCGTAATACGATGGCTGTTATTTCTGATATGAGTCAACCACTTGGTGAGGCTATTGGTAACGCACTTGAAGTACAAGAAGCAATTGATACGTTACAAGGTAAAGGACCGAAAGATTTAGAAGAGTTATGTTTAACGCTTGGAAGTCAAATGGTATACCTTGCTGGACAAGCTTCATCTCTAGAAGATGCACGTGAGAAATTAATTGAAGTAATGAACAACGGTAAGGCGCTAGAATCATTTAAAACGTTCTTATCAGCGCAAGGCGGCGATGCATCTGTTGTTGATGATCCTTCTAAATTACCACAAGCACAATTTAAAATTGAAGTGGAAGCGAAGGAAGACGGTTATGTATCAGAAATCGTTGCAGATGAAATCGGAACAGCAGCAATGCTTTTAGGAGCAGGACGTGCGACGAAGGAATCTGAAATTGATTTAGCTGTTGGCTTAATGCTTCGTAAAAAAGTAGGGGACAGCGTGAAAAAAGGTGAATCCCTTGTTACCATTTACGCAAACCGTGAAAATGTAGAAGACGTAAAAGCAAAAATTTATGAGAACATGAAGATCTCTAAAGAGCATGTAGATGCACCAACATTAGTGCACGGCATCGTTACTGAATAATAAAGAAGGGCCAGGGAGTATTTCTCCTTGGCTTTTTTTACTATTTTTTGTTTATAATAATAATGGGTGAAAATATGATTAGAATTTGTGCAATAACAAAAACAGATGAAGTATTATATGATGTTTCGCTAGAGGAAACAAAGAAAGACCATATTGTATGGTATTGGCTAGATTTATATAAGCCAACGAAAGAAGAGTATACATACATTTTGCAAGATCATTTTAAGTGCCATCCCCTTGCAATTGAAGACTGCATAGAATATGTACAGAGGCCAAAAGTTGATTTTTATGATGGATATAACTTTTTAGTTCTTCATGCATTTGGTGAGGATGGATTAGAACCGCACGAGATTGATTTATTTATTAGTGATCGTTATATTGTTTCTTTCCACTTTTCTCATAACAATGCAATTGAAAGAGTATGGAAAACGCTTGGAGAAAAGAAGCGTATTAAAAATAGTCCTTTACACGTAGCGCATACAATTATCGATCAAATTGTAGATGACTATTTTGCGCCTGTATATTACATTGAGGATCATTTAAATGCAATTGATGATAATTTAACGGGTGAAACGGCAGGAAGTGTACTAGAAGAAGTATTTGATATACGTGCAGATTTATCGAAGTTAAGACGTACAATTATTCCGATGCGTGATTTATTGTATCGTATTTTAAATTCGACTCGTTTTTACGGTATAAGTGATCATGAAATTTATTTTAAAGATATACATGATCATTTGCTTAAACTGACCGAAATGATTGAAGCAAGCCGGGAGTTAACAGCAGATATTCGAGATAGCTATTTTTCATTAAACTCGCATCATATGAATAACATTATGAAAACATTAACTGTATTCTCGACTATTTTCATGCCATTAACATTTATTGCGGGAGTATATGGAATGAACTTTACGCATATGCCAGAGCTCGGTGGACAATATAGTTATTTTATTTGTTTACTTATTATGGCACTAATTGGCGGCGGCATGATGGCTTGGTTTTATAAAAAAGGATGGTTTAAGTAAAAAACACCGAGGGAAAATTCCTCGGTGTTTTTACTTAACCAATAGCATGTAATACGAACATGGCTAAGAATAAGCATGTAATGATATACATAGACGGTGCGACTTCTTTACGCTTTCCAAGAGCAACTTTTAAGATAGGATAAGCAATAAATCCGAACGCAATGCCATCAGCGATACTATATGTGAGCGGGATCATGACGATAATTAAGAACGCTGGAAATCCTTCTGAAAAATCGTTCAGAGGAATTTGTTGAATGCTTGTAATCATCAGGCCGCCAATAATAATTAAGATTGGTGCAATGGCACTATCAGGAATTAGTTTGACAAACGGAAGTGCAAACAGTGATGCAAAGAATAACAACCCTGTAACGATAGACGTCAGACCTGTCTTTCCGCCTGCAGTAATACCTGCGGCACTCTCTACTGTTGATACGGTAGGGCTTGTGCCAAATAGACCACATGTCATTGCTGAAATTGCATTGGCTTGGTAAGCACGTGGGAATTTACGGTCATCTTCTAATAAACCGTGCAGAAGTCCCATGTTCTCAAAAATAAGCACCATGCTTAAGGAGAATGTTGCAATCCAAAATGGTAAGGAAGAAAGTTTACCAAATGACATAGCCCCAAACACATCGCCGTAATTAGCGAATGAGAATGAACTATTTCTGATTTGACTTGTATCAACAAGGCCAAACAGCCATGCAATACCAGTTCCTATTGCAATCGTCCATAAAAAGTTTCCACGTACGTTACGAATAAATAATACGAGTGCAACGATAAGAGTAAGCACGGTCGCAAGAACGACAGGGCTACTTAATTTACCCATTGCAACAGCAGTATTTGGATTCGAAACGACTAAACCACCTTTTTGCAATCCGATAAATGCTAAAAATAATCCGATGCCGACAGTGATAGCTTCCTTTAGTGACTTTGGAATCGATACTGAAAGCACGCGAGCGATTGGTGTAAACGCAGCAATTGCAAAAATAATACCAGAGATGAAGACAGCTGCTAATGCTTCCTGCCAAGTTAATCCGAGCGTATGCACAGCAGTGTACGTGAAGAATGCATTTACACCCATACCAGGGACAAGAATAGCAGGTGCATTTGCCCAAAATGCCATGAGCAGACATCCGACAAATGAACTGAAAACAGTTGCTAAAATTCCAGCTTCAAGAGGAATGCCAGCATCGGATAAAATGGATGCATTTACAATCATAATATATACGATCGTAAAAAATGACGTAACTCCAGCTAAAACTTCTTGTTTTGGTGATGTTTCGTGTAAACCTAATTTAAATGTTCTTTCAAGTATTCCTTTCATGTTAAACCTTCTTTTTCATATCCCTCTCCCACCCGTGATATCTCTTTTGTAAGAGCTCACCGTCCTTTATTATATCAGAACATCATGTTTTTACAACAAGGAAAATGATAACGTTTACTTATAAATGAGATTATTTATAAATACGTAAAAATCGCTCGTATTGTAGAAATGATCTCTAATTCTCCCGATTGAATGGGAGGAGCTGCTTGTGCATGTAAAGCAGCATAGGATGCAACTTCCCGTGGTAATTGAGCAGATTCTTCAACGAATGAGAGTGGAACAGGATTAATGTTTAAATTGTATGTACTCGCAATAGCACGAGCTTTTTCTACCGCTTGTTGCAGAGCTTGAATGAGAGCTTGCTCATAATATTTATTTGGGTGAGATATTCTAAAACGTAATCCTTTTGCTACATTTGCTCCATTTGAAACGGCTATATCATATACTTCCCCTGCTTTTTGTACATTTAAAACGGTAATTTCATACAAATGTTCCACACGATATCCTTGTAGTAATGCTTTATCATTTATATATTCGTATTGAGGCGTAATCGTATATGAAATGGTTTCTATATTTTTTTCAGCGATACCTAGTTGTTTCAGTGCATCTAATAATTGTTTTGATTGCACTGCATTTTCTTCTTGTGCCTGTTTTACATTTTTATGATCTGTACGAATACCGATTGTTAATATAACGACATTTGGTTTTGCTTTCACAACGCCTTCACCTTGCACCGTAATGGTAGCTTCTTTACCAGTATTTGCTGTACGTACGTTGTGTAAATAAGGGTTCATTCCACCTTGCATCTTCCATCACCATCCTTTTTATATGTATATGTGTGAACAAAAAAGAAATTTGTATGAAAAAGTTACATAAATGGGAATGTTAAAGAAAGAAAGCATATACAACGAGGGTATTTATAGATTATAATATGTGTAAATATGATAAAAAAGGGACGAGGCTAGTGAACGAAAAAAGAGAAACATTGATTTTAGAGTTATCCGGATCATTTAGAAAGATGATACGTTTATTACAAAATGATATTAATACACGTTTTGCAGAACATATGCCATATAATGAATTTTCTGTATTACGCGCATTATTTTTAAAAAGTCCACAGATGGCTTCGCAAATTGCGAGTGAAGTAAACGTAACCTCCAGTCATATTACAGCTGTTACTGATCGTCTCGTACGAAAAGGGTTTGTAGAAAGAAAACGTTCAAATTCAGACCGTCGTATCGTGTACTTAGAAATTACAGAACACGGAAGAGAAGTAACTGAAAAACTTGAAGCTGTGCGTAAAGAGTATTATAAAGAGAGATTTAAAGGTTGGAGCGACCAAGAAATAGAAATGGTGTTAGAGCTATTTGGCCGCGTATTATAATAAATGAGGATAGGGAGCGACAGCTTTCCTATCCTTTTTCTTTTGAATAAAAACATTTTGAAACTCCAATACTTTAATTAAAAAGAATCGGAGTGAAAAATAATGAAACGTATTTGTACGCTTTTCATTATGATTGGAAGTTTTTTCTGCTTTCATCAATTCGTAGATGCCGCTACGCCTCTTCAAGTCGTTCAAAAAGAATTACAACATATTTCAAATAAGCAACCTGTTTTATATTCAAAACTATGGATTCGCTCTATGCAGAATGCTATTTTATTTCATCACAGTGATAACATTCGGCATGAAGATACGATAAGCAATGTAACGAAGTCTTCTCTTGTAAAAGTAAAACAACTTCCACTTCAGAAAGCATCACAGTACATCCCGAGATTATCACAATATATTTCTAAGTTTGAGGCTGAGAATGTGCAAGTGTATTATGTTGCAGCACGTTATGAAGTAAAAAAAGAAAATCCGTATCAATTAAATGGAATGAATTATTTTATGCAAGTGTTTATTCAACAAGGTGGAGAATGGAGAATTGCTGAAAGCATAGTTGCTCCAACAGATCAAATTGTGGCAAATGGTGACGGGTTTGGAACGAAGCAAGAAAAAGAGTATGGGAAAAGAAGAGAGAATGTGAAATAACCTCTTTTTTTGGATCAGGATATAAAAAAAGCATTGCTCTTGTGCAATGCTTTTTTTTTATTTGGTTCATATAACAGTTAAATAATTCATGGCATATTTATTTCCCTGCAAAAGCAAACTTCAATTTTAATAGACGTGTAAAAATGAAGTAACTTATGGTAGCGAATAGGAAAAATCCAACATAATAAGACAGAAGTGCATCTCGTCCGCCTAATATTCTACCACCAAGTAGTCCAAAGCATAGAACAGTGCAAATTATGAAACATTTTTGCAAGTTAGGAAACAATAGTATTTTTCCACTTTGTTCGTTCGGTGTACGTGTGTATAGAAAGGTTGCTATTGATAAAAAGGTAATGATGTAAGAAAATGGTGTTAATAGTGTCCAAGGAGAAGGTACAGAAATACGCTCCGTAGGATTGTCCTGTGATACACTGGGAAGTTTATTGCCATAGTCATCAAATGTTTCTATCGGGTGGTAATCATAAGTAATAGAAAAATATTCTAATGGTGAAATGATACCTATATGTTGTAAGTACTCATGAGTATGGTACTCTATTTCTCCCATTGCATCTACAGACCATTGTGTGTGTGAATAAATGAATCCGGAAATTAACAATCCAAAACCGTATGGTAAAAATAATAGAATGATAGTTAAAATACTTTGAGAAAATATATGTCCAGTAATAGTCCCGATAAATAAGGCGAATGTATAAATAGCGATAAGTACAACGGTAGCATATAGAAAGTAACTATAGAACGGAGCAAAGGTTTGATACTCATTGTGAAACGACATGTTCTTTATTCCGTACATGCTAATCAAGCAAATAATTTGTACTGTAATAATATTCAAAACACCAAGCCACCATTTTGTTAAAAAAATATCCTTTCGTTTAAAAGGCATCGAGAATAGAAAATCATTTGATTGATTATTACGTTCCCATCCAATTAAAAGACAAGCGAGTGCAATTAGAGTAGCTCCTTGAAAGAAGACGGCACCATCAGATGTCTGAAAATAGTAGGAGTAGTAATATGTATAGTCACCAAGCTTCATTTTTGATAGTTTTAGTTGCATTTGCGCTTCTTGATAATATTTATAAGGTAGTTGATATAAACTAGTTAACCAAAATAATAGAATTATATATTTTCCTTGCTTCCATTGCCTCATCCATAAAGCTTTATGAAACATGTGAATCCTCCTCAAATGTAGTGATAAAAATATCTTCAAGCGACATTGTTAATTCTTCAATGAGCAGTGGTTGTTCTTTGTGAAACTTTTCCAGTGTTGTAGCCACATTTCCCTCAATTAAGATTGTATATACTTTTCCTGTTTGATTTAATATTTTAATATTGCTTAAGTTTTCTAGTTTTTGAGGTAGTGAACGTTCATAAGCTACTTGGATTTTAGCAAATTGTGATTTTGCATCGTCTAGTGATGTAATAGAAGCTATAGTATGGCCTTTTAATATAATAATTGTATCTGCAATTTGTTCCACTTCATCTAAATGGTGAGTTGAGATGAAAATGGTAATTTCTTTTTCTGCAACTTCTCCAACGAGAAATTGGAGGATCTGCCGTTTAACGATAGGATCAAGCCCATTTGTCGGTTCATCTAAAATGATATATTCTGCCTTTGTAGAAACAGCTAAAATGATAGCAAGCAGTGCTTTCATTCCTTTTGAATAACTACGAATTCGTTTGTTTGGTAAGTTAAAACGTTCTAACAGTTCATAGAAATATGTTTCATCAAATGCGGCATAAACTGATTTATAAAACTTTATAATTTCTTTTACCGTATAGCCGTTCAGTATGTTAGTAGAATCCGGAACATATACGATTTTTTGTTTCGTTTCAGGATTCTTATGAATGTCGGTATCCTCATATGTAACACATCCTTCATCAGGGTCTAAAATGCCGACCATCGTTCGTAATAAAGTTGTTTTCCCCGCACCGTTTCTTCCGAGTAATCCGATGATATTTCCTCTATGTAATGTGAAAGAAACATCGTCTAAAATTGTTTGATTATCAATTGTCTTCTTCAAGTTTGTCACTTTCAGCATTCGCATTTCCTCCAATCTCTTTATAGTATGAATCTATCCAATCA
Source organism: Bacillus cereus group sp. Bc010 (assembly GCF_027716745.1). Taxonomy (NCBI): domain Bacteria; kingdom Bacillati; phylum Bacillota; class Bacilli; order Caryophanales; family Bacillaceae; genus Bacillus; species Bacillus cereus group sp. Bc010. The sequence goes on along the minus strand of NZ_JAQFUY010000009.1, from coordinate 63,382 downwards.
TGAATTTTATCTTTCGTAACACCAAGATAAGAGGCTTCTAATAGTAATTGATGAAATTGCTTTTCAACCATAGCGATTTTCCTTTCGTCTAATGTTGGGGTAATCGATTGGGATACAAATGTTCCTTTTCCTCGTAATGTTTCAATAATCCCTTGTCGCTCTAACTCTTGATACGCTTTACTCACTGTATTTGGATTTATAACGAGTAAAGAAGCGAGTTCCCGTACAGAAGGTAGTTTGTCACTTGGAGCTAACATGTTCTTTAATACGAGTTCTTTTATATTTTGAACAATTTGTTCCCATATCGGAGTGTTGCTTCTTGGATCAAGTTGAATATGCAAGAGCAATGTCTCCTTTCTGACTTGTATTAAGTGTACTACTATGTGTAATACACTTAATACAATAAAAGTGATGAATGTGTTTGTCAACTGAAAATGTTAGAAAAATATGGTATTAAAAAACAGTGAATTGGAAAAAATAGGTTTGATATAGAATGGAGGGTTAGTCATGAAGCGAGTTTTTGGAATACTTGTTTGTTTCATGTTATTGCTTTCTGGTACTTCAGTTAGTTTCGCACAATCTGAGAAGACGAAGCAGGAGAAAACAGAAGAAACAACACCGAAGTTAGCGGAACAAGCGTCATCAGCAATTGTAATTGAACAAGATACAGGTAAAGTTTTGTTTGATAAAAATCCAAATGAGAAGTTACCACCTGCTAGTATGACGAAGATTATGACAATGCTATTAATTATGGAACAAGTTGAAAAAGGAAAACTAAAACTGACCGATAAAGTGAGAGCAAGTGAGCATGCAGCTTCAATGGGTGGATCACAAATCTTTTTAGAGCCTGGAGAAGAGATGACCGTAAATGAAATGCTAAAGGGTATTGCAATTGCATCTGGAAATGATGCGTCTGTTGCAGTAGCGGAGCATATCGCTGGTTCAGAAGAAGGTTTTGTAAATATGATGAACAAAAAAGCGAAAGATTTAGGACTGAAAAATACTCATTTTCAAAATCCGACAGGTCTTCCGGCTAAAGATCATTATTCCACAGCAAATGATATGGCTATAATGGCGAAAGAATTGATGAAGTACCCACTTATTCGCAAATACACAGGAAAATACGAAGACTATTTACGTGAAGATACGGATAAGAAGTTTTGGCTCGTTAATACGAATAAGTTAGTGCGTTTTTATCCTGGAGTAGATGGTGTAAAAACGGGCTTTACGACAGAAGCAAAATATTGTTTAACAGCGTCGGCTGAAAAGAATGGGATGCGTGTTATTTCAGTTGTTATGGGAGCACCTACATCAAAAGAACGGAACAATCAAGTAACGAAGCTTCTTGACTACGCATTTGGTCAATATATGACAAAGAAATTGTATACACGAGGCGAAAAAATTAAGACTGTCCAAGTAGGAAAAGGGAAGAAAGAAAAAGTAGATTTAGTTGCGTCAGACAATGTATCTCTTCTTATGAAGAAGGGCGAAAATATGGACAAGGTAAAGCAAGAAGTAATTGCTGAAAAGAAAGTGAAAGCGCCGATTAAAAAGGGCGATGCACTTGGTACACTTGTTATTAAAAAAGATAAAGATGTTTTATTAAAACAAACAATTGTAGCAAAAGAAGATGTTGCTGCAGCGAGCTGGTGGGAGTTATTTAAAAGAAGTTTTGGGATGTTTTCAACATCAAAATAGCGGCAAACATTTTGCCGCTTTTCTATTCGTATGTAAGTAAATAATTGCTGAATGGTTTCACTTTATGGCGAAATAGTTCTTCTTTTGTCAGTAGGAAGGATTCTTATAGTGTATCACGAAAATCTTTATGTATGTAAATGAGTAAAGTTTGAGCATAAGGAGGAAATCGTGTGAGTCTTTCCATGCAATTAGAAGTAAAACGTGACGTCCTATGTGTGAGGCTAGCGGGTGAATTAGATCATCATACTGCTGAAGAGTTGCGAACGAAAGTAACAGATATGATTGAGACACATGGTGTTCATCATATTGTTTTGAGCCTAGAGAACTTATCGTTTATGGATAGTTCTGGTTTAGGTGTTATATTAGGCCGATATAAGCATGTAAAGGGATTAGGTGGAGAAATGGTTGTTTGTGCAATTTCACCGCCTGTTAAACGTTTATTTGAAATGTCGGGCTTATTTAAAATTGTTCGCTTAGAAGAAAGTGAAGCGCATGCGCTCGCGACGTTGGGGGTGGCATAAATGAGAAATGAAATGAACCTTCAATTTTCAGCATTAAGTCAAAATGAATCGTTCGCTCGCGTTACAGTAGCTGCTTTCATTGCACAACTAGATCCTACGATGGAAGAACTTACAGAGATTAAAACAGTTGTGTCAGAAGCGGTTACGAATGCAATTATTCATGGGTACGAAGGAAATGCAGAAGGTGTTGTTTATATTTCTGTAATTTTGGAAGAAGCAATGGTGAAACTCACGATTCGAGATGAAGGGATTGGCATCTTTAATTTAGATGAAGCGAGACAACCCCTTTTTACAACTAAACCTGAATTAGAGCGTTCCGGAATGGGATTTACTATCATGGAAAATTTTATGGATGAAGTAGAAGTTATTTCAAACGAATCTTTCGGGACAACAATCCATTTGACAAAATACTTATCAAATAGTAACGCTCTATGCAATTAAGGAGAATAGCCTATGGACATAGAGGTCAAAAATGAGAAGAAGAAACCTCAGTTAAAGGACCACGAGCTAAAAGCGTTAATTCAAAAAAGTCAAGATGGAGATCAACAAGCAAGAGATACAATTGTTCAAAGTAATATGCGTCTCGTATGGTCGGTTGTGCAGCGTTTTCTTAATCGCGGATATGAACCAGACGATTTGTTTCAAATTGGATGTATTGGGCTCTTAAAATCGGTAGATAAATTTGATTTATCTTTCGACGTGAAATTTTCAACATATGCAGTTCCCATGATTATTGGCGAAATACAACGATTTTTACGTGATGATGGATCAGTGAAAGTAAGTAGGTCTTTAAAAGAAACAGGAAACAAAATTCGAAAGATGAGAGACGAGCTTTCGAAAGAATTCGGAAGGGCTCCAACGATTAATGAAGTAGCTGAAGCGTTAGAACTAACGCCAGAGGAAGTGGTTCTGGCGCAAGAAGCGAGTCGTGCCCCTTCATCCATACATGAAACGGTTTATGAAAACGACGGAGATCCAATTACTATTTTAGATCAAATTGCAGATCAATCTGAAACGAAATGGTTTGATAAAATTGCTTTAAAAGAAGCAATTAGAGAATTAGATGAGAGAGAGCGTTTAATTGTATATTTACGCTATTATAAAGACCAAACTCAATCAGAAGTAGCAGAGCGAATAGGTATTTCGCAAGTGCAAGTTTCAAGACTTGAAAAGAAAATATTAAAACAGATGAAAGATCGAATAGATGAATAGCTATCTATTCGATCTTTTTTTATGACTTTAATAGGAGGAGATTGTAAACTTTCTTAAAATTAACAGAATTTATTGATAATTTAGTAAATTTAAAATATAATCCAATTATGAACTTGTCACAAAGGGGGAAGGAAATATGGAAACGAGGCAACAATGGGGAACGAGGGCTGGATTCATTTTTGCAGCGGTCGGCTCTGCCGTTGGATTAGGAAACATATGGCGTTTTCCTTATACGGCGTATGAAAATGGAGGAGGCGCATTCTTTTTACCGTACTTATTCGCATTATTAACGACTGGGATTTCATTATTGGCGTTTGAATTTGCTCTTGGGCATCGTCACCGTGGTTCAGCGCCACTTACGTTCTTTCGTATTCATCCGCGTGCTGAATTCATCGGATGGTGGCAAATGTGTGTAACGTTTATCGTTTCAACATATTATGCAGTAATTATTGCTTGGTCTATTTCTTATACGTATTTTGCAATTACTGGCGCATGGGGGAAAGACACGGAATCATTTTTATTTAAAGAGTATTTACATGTTGCAGATAAACCTGGACAGTTTGGAGGGCTCGTACCGGAAGTATTAATTCCACTAGCTCTCGTTTGGATTATTGTGCTTGGTGTTGCTTTTAAAGGAGTTAAAAAAGGAATCGAAGTTGTGAACCGTATTTTCATCCCTTTACTAGTTGTTATGTTCCTTATTATCGTAGTTCGTGCAGTGACGATGGAAGGTGCGATGCAAGGATTAGATGCATTCTTTAAACCAGATTGGAGTCGTATTTTTGACGGAAAAGTATGGCTTGCTGCTTACGGTCAAATCTTCTTTAGCTTATCTTTAGCATTCGGAATTATGATTACGTATTCTAGTTATTTACCGAAAAACTCAGATACAACAAATAACGCTTTTATTACTGGATTTGCAAACTCAGGATTTGAATTATTAGCAGGGATTGGGGTCTTTGCGGCTCTTGGATTTATGGCAAACAATATGGGAGTACCAGTTGATAAAGTAGCAAGTGCTGGTGTAGGGCTTGCTTTCGTAGTATTCCCGCAAATTATTAATGAATTACCGATGTCACCTTTATTTGGCGTATTATTTTTCTTATCATTAACAGTTGCTGGAATTACATCCCTCATCTCGCTTGCGGAAGTATGTTTTGCTGCCGTATCTGAAAAGTTTAGCTTAAGCCGCCAGAAAACAATTGGAATTATGGGGACGCTTCTCGTACTCGTTTCTCTCGTTTTTGCGACACGTGGCGGGCTTATGTTCCTAGATGTTGTGGATTACTTCGCTAATAACTTCGGATTAATTACAATTGCTCTAGCGGAAGTAGTTACGATAGGACTCATTTTACGTCGTTTACCGGTTTATCAAAACCACGCAAACTTCGTATCTGATATTAAGTTAGGGACGTTTTGGAGGGTGAGTTTACTCGTTATTACTCCGCTTATGTTAGGGTACATGTTAATTGATGGTACAATCCAAAATATTAAAAAGAACTATGGAGGTTACTCAACGGAGTTTGTCGTAACATATGGTTGGTCAATTGCAGCAGCGTTCCTTATCATTGCGCTAATCATTAGTTTAAAGAAATGGAATGCACAAATACATTCAGATTCTGCTAAGCTTGAAAAAGAATGGAAAGATCGAGGTGTTTCATAATGAGTGGATCGGCGATTATGATGATGGTTATTGGAATAGTAGTCATTTGGGGAGGGCTCGCATTAAGCATTGCAAATTTATTTAAGAAAAAAGCATAAACTAAAAAACATCTGTACCGAAATGGTACAGATGTTTTTTTATGAAAAAATTGTATTAGAAAAAAATTGAATAACCATACTACAACTACGAGGAAGAGTGAAGAGGTGAATGGAAATTGGAACAAACAATTTATATTAAAATGCGTAATCGATTAAAAGTTTCTCCTACGTATGAAGTAAAGCTGGGAGATGTTGCTCAACTTGCCGGAGATGCTGCAGTAGTTCAGTCGTTACAGGATGAGGTAATTTATAAAATTACAGCGCGTGATAAAACGCATGTTGTAATTGATGTTATGAAAATAATCGAGATTATTAGGCGAAAAGCTGCTCATATACAAATTAATTTACTCGGTTCTGGACAAACTCTTGTTGAAATTATATATGAAAAAAAGAAAGTACATCCGATTTTTTTCGGACTTGTATGGTTGTTACTTTTCATTGGAGCAGCTCTTGCCATCATATATTTTCATGAAGATGTAAGCATGCAACAAGTGCACCAACGGTTATATTACATGATTACGGGAGAATTTAAGGCGCAACCACTTTTATTTCAAATTCCTTATTCATTAGGTCTTGGGTTAGGTATGGTTTTATTTTTTAATCATGTATTTCAAAAGCGTATTAATGAAGAGCCGAGTCCGTTAGAAGTGGAGATGTTCCAATACCAGCAGTCACTTGACCAATATGTAATTGTTCATGAAAACAAGGATAATATGAAACAACTTACCGATGATTGAGTCTGGATTCGTTATTTTAATTGCTTTAGCAGGAGGAATTGCTGTAGGTAGCGGATATGTTGCATTTTTAGCTGTGCTTGGTATAATCCCTCGTCTAGCTCAATTAACGAGAAGTGGAAAGCACATTCAATATTTTGAGTGGGCAGTTATTGCAGGTACATTAACAGGAGCTTGGTGTAGTTTGAAAAACATTACATTTCAAACGTCGCAATATTGGCTTGTTATATTAGGAATATTTTGTGGCACATTCATTGGAATGCTCGCTGCCGCATTAACAGAAGTGTTAAATGTTTTACCTATTTTAGCGAAACGAGTAGGGGTAGAGGGGAAGATTGTTGTTTTACTCGTTGCTCTTGTACTTGGAAAAGTAATAGGCTCGTTGTTTCACTGGATTTATTTCGTAAAGTAGGAGGCAATATATAAATGACAGGGCGAAAACTAAAGGACGATTACGTAAATAAAGTGAAGGAATACCATCCGAAGCCAAATTATTTTATAAATTGTGTTAAGGCATTTTTTGTAGGTGGACTCATTTGTACAATCGGAGAAGTATTGATGAAATTTTATATACATTATTTTCATTTTAGTGAACAAGAGGCAGGGAATCCAACCGTCGCAACTCTTGTACTATTATCGGCGATTTTAACAGGTTGTGGTGTATATGATAAAATCGGTCAATTTGCTGGAGCAGGGTCGGCCGTACCTGTTACGGGATTTGCGAATTCTATGGCAAGTGCTGCGCTAGAGCATAAGAGTGAAGGAATTGTGCTTGGGGTTGCTACAAACATGTTTAAGCTAGCGGGAAGTGTAATCGTTTTTGGTGTTGTCGGGGCATACATTATTGGGTTAATAAGATATACTTTTAAAATTTTTATGTCTTAAAGGAGGGGCTAGTATGAGGTTGACAGGAAAACAAACGTGGGTATTTCAAAATGATATTTATGTGAATGCAACCGGTACTGCCGTCGGTCCAAAAGAAGCTGAAGGCCCTCTTGGAAAGGAATTTGATATTTCATATGATGATTTACATTGCGGAGAGGAAAACTGGGAGCTTGCTGAACGAAGATTAATGTCAGATTCTATTCAACAAGTCATGCAAAAAGCAAATGTAGAAACATCACAAATTGATTTCTTTTTAGCGGGTGATTTATTAAATCAAACAGTAACAGCAAATTACGTTGCGCGTAAGTGGGGAATTCCCTTTTTAGGCATGTTTAGTGCTTGTGCAACCTCGATGGAGACTTTAGCGGTCGGATCAGCCTTTATAGACGGTGGATTCGCAAATCGTGTTTTAGCGACGGTAAGTAGTCATAATGCAACAGCTGAAAGACAGTTTCGTTATCCAACAGAGTATGGGGGACAAAAACCAGGAACAGCAAATTCCACTGTTACAGGTGCGGGATCCATATTAATTAGTAAAGAAAAAAGTGCCATTAAAATTACGTCGGCTACGATTGGAAAAGTGCAAGATTTAGGAATTGCGAACCCTTTAGATATGGGATCGGCGATGGCACCGGCTGCGGCTCATACAATTCAGCAGCATTTTGAAGATTTGAAGAGAAGTGCCAATGATTATGATGTGATTGTTACCGGTGATTTATCAGCTATTGGGACACCAATTGCGAAACAACTGTTACTGGAAGAAGGTTATGATATTGGGCATATATATAATGATTGCGGATTAATGATTTATGATTCGGGTCAAGAAGAAGTATTTGCAGGTGGTAGTGGTTGTGCTTGTTCAGCTGTTGTCACATATGGTCATTTATTAAGCGAGATGCAAAAAGGGAATTTACAACGAATTTTTGTCGTTGCTACTGGCGCGTTATTAAGCCCGATGATGATGCAGCAGAAAGAAACAATTCCAACAATTGCACATGGTGTCGTATTTGAGAGAGTGAAGGGAGAGTGAATTGTGGATTTTATATATGCATTTCTTGTAGGAGGCGCTATTTGTCTAGTTGGACAAGTATTGTTAGATTTTGCAAAGTTAACACCAGCTCATTTAATGGCTACCTTTGTAGTGATAGGAGCAGTTTTAGATGGATTTGGATTGTACGATAAGCTTATAAAGTTTGCTGGTGCTGGGGCAACAGTTCCTATTACAAGTTTTGGACATTCCTTATTACACGGGGCAATGCATGCTGCAGAGAAACACGGATATATAGGGATTGGTATGGGTATGTTTAGTTTAACGTCTGCAGGCATTTCTGCAGCGATATTATTTTCATTTTTTATAGCACTTATATGTAAACCGAAAGGATAAATCAAATGAGACGAAGGGTTGTTTTGGTCACAGATGGAGATGAATATGCAAAGCGAACAATTGAGCTTTTAACGAAGGAATTTGGGGGAAGGTGTATTTCAGCATCACAAAGCAATCCAACCAAATTGACAGGGAAGAAAGTTGTTGAGCTTATTATGCAAACGCCATATGACCCTGTATTTGTCATGTTTGATGACAGTGGATTTATTGGAGAAGGATCTGGTGAAAAAGCTTTAAAATATGTAGCCACGCATAAACAAATTGATGTACTTGGGATTTTGGCGGTAGCGTCTAATACACATCATTGGGAATGGGCACGTGTAGATGTAAGCGTGGATCGAAACGGGAATTTAACGGAATATGGCGTTGATAAGTTTGGACTCCCAGATGGTGAAATTGGCAGAATTAGCGGAGATACAATTTATTGTCTAGATGATCTGAATGTTCCTGTCATTGTTGGAATTGGTGATATTGGTAAGATGTGTGGAAATGATGAATGGGAGAGAGGCTCACCAATTACTAAAAAAGCAATTCAGTTAATTTTGGAAAGGAGTGGGTTTTATGACGAAGCCTAAAAAAATAGATATCCCTATTTCAACTTTCATAAGTGACAATGAAAATTATTTAAAACAAACGGTTGGATTAGGCGTTACATTTGATGTTGGTATTCGTAAATTTCAAATTTTGAATAAAGAAATTGCTGTGTTATTCGTAAATGGACTTTGTGATACGAATTATATTATTCCTATTTTAGAAGAAGCTGTGGATACGAATGAAATAAGGGATGTTGAAGAAGATACAGTAAAGCTTTTAGAGAATCGTTTAATTCATCAGCAAGTGAGTAAAGTGAAAACGATGGATGAAGTAATGGTTCAAGCGTTATCAGGGCTTATTATTATATTTGTGGAAGGCGAAACAGAAGCGTTCGCGATAGATGTTCGAAGCTATCCAGGAAGAACACCGACAGAGCCGGATACCGAAAAAGTAGTACGCGGTGCGAGAGATGGATTTGTTGAAAATATCGTTGTAAATACAGCGTTAATTCGTAGGAGAATTCGAGATCCGCGTCTTCGAAACGAAATTATTCGAGTAGGGGATAGATCGCAAACGGATATTTGTATTACATATGTACAAGATGTTGCAAATCAAGATTTAGTAAAGATTATAAAACAAGAATTAAATAACATTGATGTTGATGGCATTACGATGGCGGATAAAACAGTGGAAGAATTTGTTGTAAAGCAAAGCTATAACCCATTCCCGCTTATTCGATATACAGAAAGACCGGATGTAGCAGCCAATCATTTATTAGAAGGACATGTTCTAGTACTTGTTGATACATCACCGAGTGCTATGATTACGCCAACAACATATTTCCATCATTTACAGCATGCAGAAGAGTTTAGACAAAACCCAGCTGTCGGTACATTTTTACGTTGGGTACGTTTTTTAGGTGTTTTATTCTCCTTGTTTTTACTACCATTTTGGTTAGTGTTTGTATTTGATCCAACTCTTTTACCAGAAAATCTTGCTTTTATTGGACCGACTAAGATGACACATTTACCAATTTTATTACAAGTATTAATGGCAGAGGTCGGGCTTGAGTTTTTAAGGATGGCTGCCATTCATACTCCAACGCCGTTATCGTCTGCAGCAGGATTAATTTCCGCTATATTAATTGGTCAAATAGCAATCGATGTAGGTTTGTTTGTACCAGAAGTTATTTTGTATGTAGCAGTTTCTATGATCGGTGCTTATGCAACACCGAGTTATGAATTAGGGCTAGGGAATAAGGTTGGAAAATTATTTGTTATTATTTTAACAGGTCTCTTCCATGAGATGGGCTTTGTAATTGGTATGACGATATTGATTTTATTTTTAACGTCTATAAAAAGTTTGCAAACACCTTATTTATGGCCGTTTTTACCATTTGATTGGGGCGCATTAACAAAAATTCTACTCCGTCCGACGATGTCTAGTTTAAAAGTACGACCAAGTATTGTAAGACCTCAAAATGTAAAAAGACAAAAATAAACGGGATTATACACCCGTTTATTTTTTTAGCAAAAATTTATTGTTTTTTAACAAAAATCAAACATTTTTTGTGTACACTTAGAGTAGATATTGTGTATGGAAGGGGAAGAGGACATGATTAAATTATTTGTAAGTGATTTAGATGACACGCTCGTTTACAATGTGAATGATATGCAAAAAGAAGATGAACGTGCAATTTGTTGGTTAGCTGAAAAAGGGACAAATATTTGTTTTGCCTCAGGCCGCTTTACTCATCGAATTGATGAAGTTGTAAATAGGTTTGCATTCCCGTATTACACAACGAGTTTAAATGGAGCGACGATGTTACTACCGGATGGGAAAATATTTCATGAATCAAGTTTTGAAGATGGGATTGCCCAGGAAATATATCGATATATCCATAAAAAGGGACTAGCAGATATTGTTTGTGCAAATGAGCAACGGTATACAAAAAGAAAAAATGAACATCATCATAATTTTGAAACGTATATGGGCGTGCATATTGCTGAAATAGAAGCATTAGAAGAGGAGTTTGGTAAAACTGTACATCCTGCGAAATTGTTTGTTTTTGGGGAAGAAGAGACAATTGAAGCATTAGATCAAGAATTACGAGATACCTTTCAGAACGAAGCGGAAGTTTTTATGTCTGGTAAACGCTATGTTGACATTATGCCAAGGGGAGTAAGTAAAGGGAGTGCTTTAAGACGACTAATGGAACATTTGCAAATTGAAGCAAATGAAGTTGCATGCATTGGAGATTCTTTCAATGATATTTCTATGTTTGAAGTAACCCCGCATTCATTCACTCTGCATCATGCTCATCCATATGTGAAGGAGAAGGCAAATCATATAGTTCGTTCGGTTGAAGAAGCTATTATGAAATTGCCGTTACTTGTATAAAAAAAGAAGCTCGCTACTAGCGAGCTTCTTTTTACTTGAATAAAGATTTAACAAAATCAATGATACTTGAGAAGAAATCTTTCACTTTATCTAGGAAACTTTGCCCTTCTTCAGATCCTAAAAAGGCAGAAACATGTTCTTTTGCTTTATTTAACTGACTGCCAACTTGATTCCAATCGATGTTAAGATTTTTCATTTTATCAAATAGCGCAACTAAGTTATCTAACTGTTCATCCGTTAATGTAATACCAAGTTGATCCGCAATTTTTTTAATTAATGAACGTAAATCTTCAGTTGTTTTTGGCTGCTCTTTGGCAATTTCTTCTTTAATTTTCGCAACAAGTTGAACCGCTTTTTCTTCACCAATTTTATCGCCGAGCTGGGATGTTTGCACCATTTCTTCATTGGCTACTTTTTTTACTTCCTCAGGAATTGCTTTGTTTGATGTCGTTTCATAGGCTTTCATTAAGCCAGTTAAAGCAGCAGTTCCAGAAACTTTAAATGGTGCAGTAATTTGAATTTCAGCATCTTTCACACCTGCTGTAATAAGTGCGTTTGTGTACATTGCATCTGTTATTGAATTAATGTTTTTTGAACGTACAATGAGACCAGAACCTGGCTTTGTGTATGTGATCATAGAAGAGGAAATTGCTCTCGTACCAATTTGAGCTTTTGGAACAATCCCTTCTAGAAATTTATGTTCTTCCGCATTAGACACAGTAATAATTGTAGCATCTTTTGGTGCTTTCATTTCTTTTAACAGATCTTGTTTTTGTTGTTCAGACAAGTTTTCTCCTAGTGTAACAATTGATTCTCCTTCGATGATGTCTGCAAACGAAGCTGTTGGCATAATAAATACTGCTACAGCTAATAGCAGAGCTAGTAATTTCGTTTTCACGAAAAATCGCTCCCTTTCTCTTTCTAAAATTTTCGGGCAACACAGTTATTATAGTATATATTTCTTATTTGTCACCTAGCTTTTTCCACATTTCAAAAAAGAAGTATGTAGATTGTCGGATTCTTTTTGTTTCTAGTGATGAATGTGGTAATATAGTGCTGAGATAGTTGAAAGGAGACATATACGTATGAAAACTTTAGGATACATAGTAATGGAAAATGGTGAAAAAATCGATTTGGAATTTTTCCCAGAAGAGGCGCCAAAAACAGTAGAAAACTTTAAAAAACTAGCAGAGCAAGGATTTTATGATGGTGTGACATTCCACCGCGTTATTCCTGGCTTCGTAAGCCAAGGTGGAGATCCAACAGGAACAGGTGCGGGTGGCCCAGGTTACTCTATCCCATGTGAAACTGATGGAAATCCTCATAGACACCTTGTAGGATCACTTTCTATGGCTCATGCTGGCCGTAACACAGGCGGTAGCCAATTCTTTATCGTTCATGAGCCACAGCCACACTTAGATGGTGTACATACTGTATTCGGTAAAGTAACAAGCGGTATTGAAACAGTATTAAACATGCGTCAAGGTGATGTAATGAAAGAAGTTAAAGTTTGGGAAGAATAAGTGAATGAGAAAAGAGAGCTATTGCTCTCTTTTTTTTAATAGGAATGGGTATTTCGTTTACGGTACATGATACAAGTAGTAATGTGATTGTAGTGAGAATATGTCGCTTATGAGAACAAAATTTTAACAAATCACATAGAATACATTATTAGATTACACATTTCAATAAAAGTTGTTTATTACATTCATTTTGCTAGAATTCATCTGCTCTAAGGTGATGAATAGTGAAGTGATAATGAGCGGTGGATGTTTCTTTTCACTTTCATATAACAGCGTTTCTTCTTTTATCTACTTAGAAAAAATAGTAATGAAACGTATATTTGACTTTCTTCTTTTCGCTTTGTATGATTATCAAGTTGTTTTAAGCTCTTCTCACTCTGTTGAAAATATTGTAAAATGAATGTGATATGAAAAGAGTGATTGAGGGGATTTAATAGTTTGTAACTTTTGTAAGAAGGGATAAGGGTTATGTTAATTCGTTTTAAAAAAAGTTATGAAAAGATTGCAATGGGGCTTCTTTCATTTATGCCAACTGAAAAAGATGTGAAAACATTACAATTGACTATGAAAGATTATGAAGCAAAGGATGATTGGCAATTGTATTTGTGGAAACAAAACGAAGATTTTGTTGGGATAATGGGGATTGTAAAAAAAGAGAATCAAGTTTTGGAAATTCAGCATTTGAGTGTGAACCCATCTCACCGTCATATGGGTATTGGGACGAAGATGGTTCAAGAGTTAAAGAGTAAATTTCTTGAATTTACAATTTGCGGAAATGAGCAAACAGCAAGTTTTTGCGAAAAGTGTAAAGGGCTTGAACAAAATATACATTCGTGAAAGCAGAGATAAGTAGTTTATTATCTCTGCTTTCTTTTTTGTAATTGTTCGTTTCGTTCAGCGATGACTTCTGTTCGATCACGTAATGTGTGCTTATGTATTATAAATTCATTAGAAGTAGCATTCACGTCTTTCCAAGGAAGGTTTTGTTTCTGACATAATTCTATGCAGTACTTTTCTAATGTTGTATCCGACAATGGTAAAAATAACGGTGTAAAACTTTCTTCTTTCTGGATAGATTGCAATTTATCTTTGAGTAAGAACAGGAGTTGTGCCTCATTTATTCCTAAACGAAGTAAATGCGCACTGTTTTTTTCTAAAATCGTTATGGCGCTTTTCATCATCTTCTCTGCGCCATTCCAGTTAGAGCGTCTGTGATGGTATAAAGAAACTGCAATTTGAATGAGGCCGACTAAATAATGATCCCGATTTCCTCTCGGTTTTGTTTTCCAATACTCTTCCAGTATTTCGTGGCATTCAAAATAATCATAATCTCCGTGAAAATGAATTAAAAACTGTATGTATTCGGTAGGATACATTTTCTTCGCCCCTATCTAACGGTTATAAGTATAAGTTTATCATAGAAATATGAACAATAAACGACTAGGGAATTTCTCCCTAGTCGTTTATTGTTCATATTAGCAGAAGCAAGCTGCCCCTACAATAATTAGCAAAATAAACAATACAACAAGTAATGCGAACCCACCGCTAAAACCACAATCAACGTGACCCATAGTTTTTTGACCTCCTACATTGTTCTTACTACACTGTTATCATATGAAGTGGTGGGCATGATGCCATAGGCATAGGTCTATTTTTAATTAAATTTCTTAAAAAGGTTGGATAGAACATGAGTATGCTCTATACTTATGTTGTTATAGAAAAAATGTGGTGGGATGCTTTGTGCAGTATAATTTTAAAGTAGAGGCTTTTGAAGGGCCTTTAGATTTATTGTTACATTTAATACATCGTTATGAAATTGATATATATAATATTCCTGTAGCGGAAATTACAGAGCAATATTTATCTTATGTTCATACGATGAAAGAACTACAATTAGATGTTGCAAGTGAGTATTTAGTAATGGCTGCAACGTTATTACAAATTAAAAGTAAAATGTTGTTGCCGAAACATGAAGAAGATGTACTTGATAACGGTGATGACTTTATAGATGATCCTCGTCAAGAATTGATGGAGAGGTTAATTGAATATAAGAAATATAAGCAAGTTGCTACTGAACTAAAAGAAAGAGAACAAGAAAGAGCACAGCTATATACACGTCCGCCAATTGATTTTACATCATTGCAACAAGAGGAGGAGACAAGCTTGCCTCTTGATGTTACGTTATATGATATGCTAGCGGCATTTCAAAAATTAATGCGCCGTAAAAAAGCAAAGAAACCTGTGACAACACGTATTACTCGTCAAGAAATACCAATTGAACAGCGTATGACGGATATTTTAAAGCAGTTAGAAATACAAGGTGGCCGTCAAAGTTTTTATGATTTGTTTGTTGATGATGAACGGGAAATAATGGTTGTAACATTTTTAGCGGTTCTTGAGCTTATGAAAAATCAACAAATCGTAATTGAACAAGAACATAATTTTGATGAAATTTTCGTATCAAGCTATACTAAATCTGCATAGAGTTAGTATGGAAAATGGGATAGAAATAGTATATCTCATGCTAGGTTTGAATGTATCGTTTGGAACAAGAGAAAAAATATTGAACCGAACGCATTGATTGTGATTCGGTTTTTTGATGTGTATTTTTATGGAGAAAATAGGAGGAAGGAGCTCGTAAGATGGATAGAACAGAACAGAAATCAATCATTGAAGGGCTTTTATTTGTTTCTGGTGATGAAGGGATTTCTCCTGAACAAATAGCAAAAGTCCTTGAAATTGAAGGAAACGAAGTAATCGATATTTTAGAAGAAATGCAAAAAGAATGTGAAGGTGCACACCGAGGTTTGCAAATTGTACAGTATGCAAAAGTATATCGTTTTGCTACAAAGAAAGAACATGCGTCGTACTATCAAAAACTAATAGATATCCCAACAGCTGCTTCACTCTCTCAGGCTGCGCTAGAAACGTTAGCAATTGTTGCATATCGTCAACCCATTACAAGAACTGAAATGGAAGAGATTAGAGGGGTAAAAACCGATAAGGCGTTACAAACGTTAGTATCACACTTACTTATAAAAGAAATGGGAAGAGCAGAAGGACCTGGGCGTCCGATTTTATATGGAACGACGAAAGAATTTTTAGACACATTTGGATTAAAAACATTAGATGATTTACCTCCGCTTTCTGAAGAAAACGAACAAATGAATGAAGCGGATTTATTCTTCGGTTCTTTACAAGAGATATCGAAATAAAAGCTTAGCATTTTGCTAAGCTTTTTTGTATATCAATTATATACCGTGCCATACTAATTGAAAAAAGGAGACGAGTTATGAGAGGTATACGAAGTGTTTTATTATTAGTTTCTGTTTTGTTATGCTTTTCTTTAAATAGTGCATCTGCCAAAAGGTATATGATGTCTATTCATACCGCGTCTCCTTTACATATGCAGCGGCAACATTTTGGTAAAATGAAAGTGAGTTTCTTAAAAGTTGGACAAGGTGATGCAACACTTATTATATTGCCAAATGGACAAACGATGTTAATTGATGGAGGACCTTATGAAGCTGGTGAGGTTGTTATCCAAAAACTAATTGAAAAAGGAATTAACCATTTAGATGCTATCGTCAGTACTCATCCAGATATGGATCACATTGGAGGACTCATTCCGATTGTAGAGCAGATGCCGGTATCACTTATATTAGATAGTGGAAAAACATATAGTTCTCTTACTTATCATACGTATCGAAATCATATAAAGAAAAGGGGAATCCCTTTCATTTCAGTAAAAGAGGGACAATACATACCGTTAGATCCGCATGTTTCCATACAAGTATTAAACAACGGGAAGTCCAAAGATGAAAATAATGAATCTTCAATTGTATTAAAGATTCGGTATGGTAAGGCAGATTTTTTACTAATGGGTGATGCTGATGTGCGAACGGAAACTGAAATATTAAAGCAATTTGATGTACATGCAGATGTGTTAAAGGTGGGACATCATGGCTCATATACTTCAACAAGTGAAAGGTTTATAAAGAAGGTAGAACCACAGTTCGCGATTCTTTCTTATGGTAGCAGAAATCCGTATGGACATCCGCATCAAAGTGTAGTGAGACGATTAAAACAGCGTGGTATAATGATGTATGGAACAAATAAGCGTACAGTAGAAATGGAAACAGACGGCGAACATATTACAATTGGGTCTAGCGGATTAATGCCATTACTTAAGTGATTCATACGATAGATGATATTGTTCCTTTTTGGAAAAAATGAATAACATATATTATAATTGCGAGAGACGTACTAAGCTTCCTTTTTGTTAAACAAAGAGGAAATTTCATTAGAATGTATAGACAACTACTCGTGCATATATTAAGATGGAATTAGGCGAATAAGGTAATAATAACAAGTAGGTATTTCATGGGAAAGGATCGATGAAAATGAAAACGCAAGTTGTCATCAATGCCAAAATTTATACAGGTCAAGAAGTAGTGGAAAACGGATTTATTCGTTACACAGAAACAATTAAAGAAATTGGTTTGATGGCTCAATATGTATCACAAGAAAATGAAGCGGTTTTAGATGCGGCAGGGAAAATTGTGATTCCAGGTATGATTGATGTTCATATTCATGGTGGATACGATATTGATGCGATGGATGCAAATAGCGATGGGTTAGTAACTCTAGGTAAAGAAATGTTAAAAGAAGGAGTTACAACTTACTTTCCAACAACAATGACACAAGCTCCAGAAGCAATCGAAGCAGCACTACATGCTGCGAAGGAAGCGAAAGAAAAAGGAGCACATTTCGAATATATTCACTTAGAAGGACCGTATGTTTCAAAGAAACGTGCAGGTGCACAACCACTTGAACATATTGTTCCTGCGAATATTGAACAATTTAAACAATGGCAGGAAGCAAGCGGAAATTTAATTAAATTAGTAACATATGCACCTGAAGAAGAAGGTGCGTTAGAGTTCGAGCAATATCTTGCTGAAACTGGTGTTGTTGGCACAATGGGACATACCGATGCAATTGATGCGCAACTAAAAAATAGAAACATTACACATGCAACGCATTTATACAATCAAATGCGTGGATTACATCACCGTGAACCAGGAGTTGTTGGTCATGTGTTATTAAATCCAGATGTAATGGTTGAAGTAATTACAGATGGTATTCACATTCACCCGGATATGGTGAAATTAGCATATAAATTAAAAGGACCGAAAAAAGTAAGTGTTATTACTGATGCAATGCGTGCAAAAGGTCTTGAAGATGGATTATATGAGCTTGGCGGACAGCCAGTACATGTAAAAGATGGTAGTGCTCGATTAGAAGATGGAACGTTAGCTGGTAGTATTCTAAAAATGGATCAAGCTTTCCGAAATGTAATTGAATTTACAGGTTGTTCAATCGAAGATGCAGTACTAATGACATCAGTGAACCAAGCAGAAGAGTTTGGATTAAATAATAAAGGTGCATTAGCGGTAGGAAAAGATGCAGACTTTGTTGTGATGAATGAAGATTTACATGTATATGATACGGTTCGTTTAGGAATTCATATGAAGGAAGGGAAGTAATGAAATGAATATTCTTGTTGTAAAAACTCCAGAAGAACTAGCAGAAGCAGGTTATAAATTAATTGAAGAAGTTGTAAAAACAAAAGAAAATCCAACATTAGGAATGGCTACAGGAAGCTCTCCATTAGGTATTTATGCAGAAATGCGAAAAAATAAACTTGATACAAGCCGTGTAACCACTGTAAACTTAGATGAGTACGTAAATTTACCACATGAAGATAAAAACAGCTATCACTATTTCATGCAAGAACAGTTGTTTGATCATCTTCCATTTAAACAAACTTATGTACCAAACGGGATGGCAAGTGATTTAGAGGAAGAGTGCAAACGTTACGAGGGCATTCTAGCTGCTAACCCAGTTGACCTACAGATTCTTGGAATCGGTGAAAACGGTCACATCGGATTTAACGAACCAGGAACACCGTTTAATTCTCCAACAAATATTGTTGAATTAACAGAATCTACACGCCAAGCAAACCTTCGCTTCTTCGAAAAAGAAGAAGATGTGCCAACTCATGCAATTACAATGGGAATTGGAAGCATTATGAAAGCGAAACAAATTCTACTTGTTGCTATGGGTTCTAAAAAGGCAGAAGCTGTTAAAGAATTATTGCAAGGTGCATATAGTGAAGCGTGTCCTGCTACAGTTTTACAACGTCATCCGAATGTAACCGTAATCGCTGATCAAGAAGCTCTATCTTTATGCAGTGAGGCGATTGCTGATGAACATCGACAAGTATTCACCATTTCCGATCTATTATCAGATTCAAGAGTGGGTGAAACAGCTAATTGAGGACGGCGAATGGAAGCCGGGAGATAAAATCCCATCTGAGAATGAACTTTGCGATAAGTTCGAAGTGAGTCGTATGACAATCAGACAGGCGATTAATAATTTAGTGGAACAAGGTTATTTATATCGGAAACGTGGAATCGGTACGTTTGTCCAACTTCCGAAAGTGGAACAAAAATTGCAAGGAATGACAGGATTCACAGAAGATATGATTTCTCGTGGGATGAATCCAAGTAGTCAATTATTAAGTTTCCGCCTCGTTCCAGCTACTGCGAAAATAGCAGACCGGCTGAGAATACAGGAGGGAGAGTCGGTTTATGAAGTGAGGCGTATTCGCTTAGCTGACGATGAACCGATTGCTTTTGAGACGACATATTTGTCGCCAGCTCTTGTAAAAGATATTAACGAAGAAATATTGCAACAATCTTTATATGAACATTTAGAGAAAAAACTGGGCTTCAAACTTGTTAGCGCTACTCAATCAATTGAAGCTTCAATTGCAACGGATAATGAAGCGGAACATCTGCATATTCCTAAAAAGGCGCCAGTGCTTGTCATGCGTCAATGGTCATATTCAGAAGGTGAAGTACCGTTAGAGTATGTGAAATGTATTTATCGTGGAGATCGTTATAAGTTTATTACAAACATCGCACGTAACAAATAATATATTTCAGTTTGTGAAGTACAGTAAATGTCAAATTGTTTAACATGTAAAGAAAAAATACGACTCATCCTTACAAGGAGTGAGTCGTATTTTTATTATGAGCAATTACGTGGTTAACAGCATCTTTAACTGTATTTACTACATAGTGAGCGTGTTCTTTTACTGCGTCATCTGCTTGAGCCATAGCAAAACTGTGAGGAGTTAAAGCAAACATTGGAATATCATTATAAGAATCTCCTATGCAAGCAACTTCCTCTGGTTGTAATTGAAACTCCTTTAATAAAACAGAAATAGCAGAACCTTTACTAATATTAGGTGGCATTACATCTAAGCATTGTTCTGCTGAAATGAACGTACTAACTTTTCCATGAAATTTTTCATCAATTTTTTTCTGAAGAAGTTGTAAGCTCTCCTTTGTTCCACCGACAGAAATTTTATTCGGGAAAATTGTATCATCTATTTTCTGTAATAAATTTGGTTCTTCGACAGAAGTCATCGTTACTTGTTGCTCAAGTTCATGAATAAACGGTGTTTTTTCTTCAATGTAGTAATGATGTTCATCACTAACATAACGGAAATAAGGATCTTCATTCGTCATGTGTAACAACTCAGGAAGAATGCTGGAATCAAAAGTGGCAGATAATAGCTGCTTATTTTCATTTGTATATACAAAAACACCATTAACACTAATGCGGTGGAAATTTGTATTTACAGCTTTCATTAAGTCTGCAATTTCATTATCAAGTCGGCCAGAAGCGAAACAAAGAATCACATTTTGTTCAGCAAGACTACGAAGTGCTACAATATCCTGTTCGTCAATTAAACCTCCGTGTTGCATCATTGTACCGTCGATATCACTTACAAACATTTTAATCATGTTGCTATCTCCTTTCTATGTACAGTTGCTCTTACATTATACGCATCATATATAAACATGTCTAAAAAATGAATTTTTATGAAATGGTAGATGTTTTACATTGACGACAAAGAAGAATGTTCTGTAACATAAAAGCAGGCTATTTAAGTACGAGGGTGGTGTTATATGAGTAATTATCTAGAAATTAAAAAAGTTTTAAATAATAATGTCATCATTGCTAGCCATCCTGAACATGAGGAAGTAGTAGTGATTGGTAAAGGAATTGGATTTGGGAAAAAAGCGAAAGATGTATTGGAGCAAGAACAAATTGAAAAAATGTTTGTTCTAAAAAATGAACGTGATCGTGAACAATACAAACTGCTAGTTCCACATGTGAGTGAAAAATTAATTGAATTAATGAATGATATTATGTTCTATATTCAAGAAAAAGCAAAATCGCCATTGAATGAACATATTCATATCGCTTTAACAGATCATATTTCTTTTGCGATTAAGCGTTTAAAACAAGGGTTTACAATTGATAATCCTTTTTTAGTTGAAACGAAAATGCTCTATCCAGAGGAATATAAAATTGCTGAAGGTGTTGTAAACCTTTTAAATTCTCGTTTGCAAATTACATTGCCAGAAGGAGAAATTGGATTTATTGCACTCCATATTTACAGTTCACTTACAAATTCAGATTTATCTTCAGTTAATCAAAACTCCCGTCTCATTGCACAGCTTGTATCTTTAATTGAGACGAACTTACAAATTACATTAGACCAAGAAAGTATTCACTATTTACGCCTTATTCGTCATCTTCAATATGCTATTGAGAGGGTGAAAAAAGGAGAAAAAGTAGAGGAATCGCAAAGTTTTGCTGATTTATTAAAGGCGGAATATCCTGTTTGTTATAATTTAGCTTGGAAGCTAGTTAAGGTTATGCAAAAAGAATTGCAACTTCCTGTTTATGAAGCAGAGAGTATATATTTAACGATGCACCTGCAGCGCTTAGTGAAGGCAGAGCATGTGTAAAAAGACATATATTTTTGTCGAAAATGAAAACGTTAAAAAAAATCATTGAATCGCTTACAATAGTTATGTATAATAACTATTGCAAAGTTATACAAATTTCGACAAACACATTAAGGTATAAAACGAAAACGTTTGCCTTAATTATAGTGAACTTATACGTAAACCTATTTTTGACACGTGTTACTGATTCGATCAGGCATGAGTGGAGAAAAGTAAGGAATGTAAGCTAGAGAAAGGGATATACTACCCTTTGTATAGCTATCGTTCTATCTTTTTTTCCTCATGCCTTTTTGGCGTTTGTCGGAAGGTATCAATATAGATAAGAGAGGAAGGGTTTCCATGTTTAAGAAGATCTTTGGTGTTCTTCAAAAAGTCGGAAAAGCGCTTATGCTTCCAGTAGCGATTTTACCGGCAGCAGGTATTTTACTTGGATTTGGTAATGCATTTCAAAATCCACAGTTAACAAATGTTATTCCTGCTTTAAAAGCAGATTGGTTCGTAATGGTAGCAAAAATTATGGAACAATCTGGTGATATTATTTTCGCTAACCTTGCATTACTATTCGCAGTTGGGGTAGCAATTGGCTTAGCTGGTGGAGACGGAGTAGCTGGTTTAGCAGCATTCGTTGGCTACTTAATTATGAACAAAACGATGAGTGTGTTCTTAGAAGTAGATAAGCTAGTGAAAGTAACAAGTTCTGGAGCAGACCCAGTAAAAATTGGATTTGCAGATCCAGCGTATGCAAACGTATTAGGAATTCCAACGCTACAAACTGGAGTGTTTGGTGGTATTATCGTCGGGATAGTAGCGGCATATTGCTATAATAAATACTTCAACATTGAATTACCATCATACTTAGGTTTCTTTGCAGGTAAGCGTTTCGTACCGATCGCAACTGCAACATTCTCTTTAATAGTAGGTATTATCATGTGCTTCGTTTGGCCATACATTCAAGGTGGCTTAAACACGTTCTCACATCAAATGATTGATGCAAATAGAACGTTAGCAGCATTTATTTTCGGTTTAATTGAACGTTCATTAATTCCATTTGGATTACATCACATTTTCTATTCACCGTTCTGGTTCGAATTCGGTCAGTATACAAATGCGGCTGGCGAATTAATTCGTGGTGACCAAAAAATCTTTATGGCACAGTTAAAAGACGGTGTAGAATTAACAGCAGGTACATTTACAACTGGTAAGTATCCGTTCATGATGTTCGGTCTTCCAGCAGCAGCTTTAGCAATGTACCATGAAGCACGTCCAGAAAACAAAAAATTAGCAGCTGGTATTTTAGGTTCTGCTGCATTAACATCTTTCTTAACAGGTATTACAGAGCCACTTGAATTTTCATTCTTATTCGTAGCACCAGTATTATTTGGAATTCACGCTGTATTCGCTGGTCTATCATTTATGACAATGCAAATTTTAGGTGTTAAAATTGGTATGACATTCTCTGGTGGTTTAATCGACTTCCTATTATTCGGTGTACTACCAGGCCGTACGGCATGGTGGTGGGTAATTATTGTTGGTCTTGTACTAGCGGTTATTTACTACTTCGGATTCCGATTTGCAATCCGTAAATGGGATTTAAAAACACCTGGTCGTGAAGTTGCAAATGCGAATGAAGGTGCAGGAAAAGCAGAAGCTGGTGAACTTCCTCGTGAAGTATTAGTAGCACTTGGTGGTAAAGAAAACATTGCTTCTTTAGATGCTTGTATTACTCGTTTACGTGTTCAAGTTAACGAACAAAAGAATGTAAATAAAGATCGCTTGAAAGAACTTGGAGCAGCTGGTGTACTTGAAGTTGGAAATAACATTCAAGCTATTTTTGGACCGAAATCTGACACATTAAAATCACAAATTCATGATATTATGTCAGGTCGTACACCTCATGTTGAAAAAGAAGAGCCTGTAAAAGTAGAAGAAGCTCCTCAAAAAGTTGATGAAAACGAAACAATCGTTTCACCAATTGAAGGGAAAATCCTACCAATTACAGAAGTGCCGGATCAAGTATTTTCAGGAAAAATGATGGGAGATGGATTTGCAATTGAGCCAACAGAAGGAACAGTAGTTTCTCCAGTTAACGGTGAAATTGTCAACGTATTCCCTACAAAGCATGCAATTGGTATTCAATCTGAAGGTGGAAAAGAAATTTTAATCCACTTCGGTATTGATACTGTAAAATTAAATGGTGAAGGTTTTGAAGCACTTGTAGCACAAGGTGACAAAGTGAAACAAGGACAACCATTATTAAAAGTAGATCTTGCATTTGTAAAAGAAAATGCACCATCTATCATTACACCAATTGTATTTACGAATTTACAACAAGGGCAACAAGTCGAATTGAAAAAAGATGGAAATGTTAAGAAGGGCGAAAACGCTATTATTGACATTCAGTAGGAATTTGACGCAAAATGTTTATAATTATAATAGGCGATGTGGTTGACCGAACATCGCCTATTATATACAATAGATGATGTAGTACTCACGTCTATACAACTAAAAAATACTGTAATTTAAAGGAGATAAATTATCATGGAAAAAATCTTTAAAGTAACTAGCGACTCAGGAATTCATGCTCGTCCAGCAACTCTACTTGTAAACACTGCAAGCAAATTTGGTTCTGACATTAACTTAGAGTATAACGGAAAGAACGTTAACTTAAAATCAATCATGGGCGTTATGTCTTTAGGTATTCAACAAGGCGCGGAAATTAAAATCACTGCAAATGGTGATGATGCAGCTCAAGCACTAGCAGCTATCGAAGAAACTATGAAAAACGAAGGATTAGGAGAATAATGACTCTTAACATTCAAGGGATCGCTGCATCAAGTGGGATTGCTATTGCAAAGGCTTTCAGACTTGAAAATCCTGAATTTAACATCGAAAAGAAATCAATTACAAACGAAGCTGCAGAAATTGCACGCTTAGAAGCTGCGCTTGAGAAAGCAAAAACTGAATTAGAAGCTATTAAGGACCACGCTTTTGCTGAGCTAGGTGCTGACAAAGCTGCGATCTTTGAAGCACATTTATTAGTGTTAAATGATCCAGAACTAGTAAACCCAGTAAAAGATAAAGTAAATAGTGAAAAAGTAAATGCTGAATTTGCAATGGATGAAGTTGCATCAATGTTTATTTCTATGTTTGAAAACATGGATAACGAATATATGAAAGAACGTGCTGCGGACATTCGTGACGTAACAAAACGTGTTCTTGCACATTTACTAGGCATTAACTTCTCAAATCCTGGTACAATTTCTGAAGAAGTAATCATTATTGCTGAAGATTTAACACCATCTGATACGGCTCAGTTAAACCGTAAGTATGCAAAAGGTTTTACAACTGATATCGGTGGACGTACATCTCACTCTGCGATTATGGCTCGCTCTATGGAAATTCCAGCTGTTGTTGGTACGAAAGTTGTTATGGAGAAAATCCAAAATGGCGATATCGTAATCATCGATGGTTTAGATGGAGAAGTAATTGTTAATCCATCAGAAGAAACTCTTCGCTCGTTTGAAGAAAAGAAAGCGAAATTTGAAGAGCAAAAAGCTGAATGGGCAAAATTAAAAGACCAAGCTACTGTAACAAGTGATGGACATCACGTTGAGCTTGTTGCAAATATCGGAACACCAAATGATGTACAAGGTATTATCGATAATGGCGGAGAAGGCGTTGGTTTATACCGTACAGAATTCTTATACATGGGCCGTGACAATCTTCCAACAGAAGAAGAGCAGTTCGAAGCATATAAAGCAGTTCTTGAAGGTGTAAAAGAAGGTCAACCTGTTGTTGTTCGTACACTTGACATCGGTGGAGATAAAGAGCTTCCATACTTACATTTACCAAAAGAAATGAACCCATTCTTAGGATACCGTGCAATTCGCTTATGTCTTGATGAGCAAGATGTGTTCCGTACACAACTTCGTGCATTACTTCGTGCTAGCGTATATGGTAACTTAAAAATTATGTTCCCAATGATTGCAACTCTTGATGAGTTCCGTCAAGCGAAAGCAATCTTATTAGAAGAAAAAGCAAAACTTGTAGAAGCGGGTACAACTGTTTCTGATTCTATTGAAGTTGGTATGATGGTTGAAATTCCAGCTTCAGCAGTATTAGCAGATCAATTCGCAAAAGAAGTTGATTTCTTCTCTATCGGAACAAACGACTTAATTCAATACACAATGGCTGCAGACCGTATGAACGAACAAGTATCTTACTTATACCAACCATATAACCCATCTATTTTACGTCTTGTAAAAATGGTTATCGATGCTGCTCATAAAGAAGGCAAATGGGCTGGTATGTGTGGTGAGATGGCGGGCGATTCACTTGCTATCCCATTATTATTAGGATTAGGTTTAGATGAGTTCAGTATGAGTGCAACATCTATTCTTCCTGCAAGAACACAACTAAGCAAGTTGTCAAAAGCAGAAATGGAAACATTAGCAGAAAAAGCATTAATGATGTCAACTGCTGAAGAAGTTGTTGAACTCGTTAAAAGCATATAATCAATAAAAAAACCTGAGTCGATTTGAAATCGGTCTCAGGTTTTTTCTATGAGAAAAGTAAATCTTATTTTTTTACTATAGAGGATAAGGAACAGAATTAGATAGCGATAGCAACGATATCAGTTGGGCATACACGTAAAATACCAGTAAAAGTATTACGGTTTTGATTGTTCTTATCGTCTTTATTGTTATCTTTGTTGTCTTTGTTATTACGAGCTAAAGCAGAGAAAAGAGCAACACCGTTAGCGAAACCTTCAAAAATTACATTGTTGAAAGTGCCATTACCTCTAATGCTTAAAAGAGAAAGCTCTGTTCCAACTGAAATATTAGCAAGTACGTTACATACAGCTGGTTGTTGTGGTCTAACTACTTCTCTCTCTTTCTCTTTCTCATGATGTCTGCACTCTCTTTCATGATGATGACAGTCTCTAAAGTTATCACAGCATCCAAATGATCCAAACATAATCCTCATCACCCCCTTCACACTTATAATCTATGTAAGTTCGGTAGTGAGTGACTGGACAGAGAGTGGAATTTTTTCTAGGGGAATTTCTCATTTTAAAAGACTAGCTGGGTGTTTATTACGGAATGATGTTTAAAATAGGATAGATATCACAAAAAAGTGCAAAGACCACCGAAATGAATGAAATAGGTAGCCTTTACACTTTTTTGCTTTTATATAAAACGATGATATATACAGGAAGAGCTAACAGTAGCGGTACAATGGATCGTGCAGTATGTTTTTCTGATTCTAAGTGGAATGCTTCTTCTTTTGGGAATTGTAAAACTGAAATGTTTGCAGCATCGCCAATAAAATATAGAAGCAGTACAGTTACTATGTAACATAAAAGTGCAATAAAGCTTCCGTATGAACTCAATGAAAATCCCTCTCTTGTTATCTATTTGTTATCATTGTATCATAATTGTAACAAAAACACACGGTTATATTTCGATACTTTAACAAAATTCGACACAAAACGTCATTTATGTGTATGCGAATAGCATGAAATTTACTGTTTTTATGTGCGGATGTCGAATCATACATTTTAGTATTACGGATGTGTGACAGAATAAAAAAGAAACGAAGGTAATGAAATTACCTTCGTTTCTTTTTTATTCGTATGAAAGGGCAGTAAGACCCTCACATTGATTCAAGTTTCACTTTATTATTTTGCCCATTCACTCACTTGTTCTACGCTCATTCGTGGTGCAGGGTGGCCTTTTAAAGTTGATTCACCAATTGTAATAAGCATAATTGGTACGTAGCGAGATGAAACATTGAATTCTTCTGTAAGTGCTTGTGGGTTGAAACCACCAATCGCACAAGTATCCCAGCCAGTTGCTTTAGCTGCAAGCATAAGTTGCATTGCTGCTAAAGATGCATTTGAAAAGGCTGCATCTCTTGGGAATTGCTCACGTGCATATGCAGACTCAATATTTTTAGCTAAGCGCTCTTTTGCTTCTTCTTTCATAAATCCTTGTTCTACAATTGGACCATAAACTTGTTCAACATTTTTATAAGCTTCTAAATCACCTAAAATAGCGACTACAGCAGAAGCATCAAGAATTTGTTGTTGGTTATAAGCAATTGGATGTAATCGTTTCTGTACATCTTCACCTTGGAATACGAGGAATTTCCAGTGCTGTAAGTTCCAAGCAGAAGGTGCTTGAGCAGCTCCCTTTAAAATCTCGTGTAACTCTGTAGATGAAATTTCTTTCTCTGGGTTGAATGCACGTGTAGATGTGCGTTCATATAGAACATTAAAAAAGTTTTCGTTTGTCATTATATATCCTCCAAATTACATATCAAATTATGAAAAAAACAAATGTAATATATTCTACTTACATTTTGTAAGTTATCGAATTTAAGAATATAATATCTTTATTTTAATTGTCAAGTTTTAAAGCGGAAGCTAGGGCATTCATACAAACGATACAATTCCTATAATCATACACTAAAAAAGGAATTTATAGAGTGAAAAATGAAGAGAACATTCTCAATTAGCTTGTTAACATGTATCCCTCACTCATTAAAGTTTTTAGAGAACAGTTTTTTATAAAATGTTTGTGAGGAATTCTGTAGAACAAGATATATGAAGTGAGTGAAGACTAGTGATGAACATACTACATTTTTTATTAGAAAATACGGTTTTCCAAAATGTATTACAAGATCTTCAGTTAAATGTCCTTTATATAGAAAATGGATGCACGCATCAACAAACGATAGAAAATATCCATCCAAAATGTATGTTTATAGCAAATAGTTTTGAAGAAGGCGAAGTATTATTTCAGAGGACTAAACCACATATTGTAATTATGTATGTAACAGATTTTTCTCAAATAAAATATATAAAGAATATGTATAATCCACAGAGTACATTTATTGTCATTTGGGATCAACAAATAACAAGCGAGTTTGCAGAGGTGCTTACGTTAGGAATACGTAATATTGTGATAGCCCCTGTGACTCCACAAATGGTGTTAGAGGAAGTAAATAAAAGTTTATATCAGCTTTCTTTAGTGCGGCAAGTAAGTTTGCAACAAGAACTACTTCAAACGATGTTTGATTTTCGAAATGATCTATTATTTATAGTAGAAGACGATGAGATTGTTGATTGTAATACAAATTTTTTAGAGTTTTTCGGATATGAAAATTTGTTTGCGTATCGTGAGCAACATTTAGTATTTGCTGAACATCTTATTAGAGAAAATGGATACTATTCAACAACTCATGATATAACATGGTTAGATGATACATTATCATATGATAGAAGAATTAAGATGTCCAACTATGAAGGGGAAGTATCAACTTTTTTATTGCGTGCGACACCATTGCCAGAAGATTTATCAAGATTTATTGTGAAGTGTACAGAGATTACCGAATTAGATGAAATCTATCAAGAACAAGAAAGACTTGCTATGATAGATTCGTTAACAGAGATTTATAATCGTTTGAAATTCCAACAAATACTCGAGGCAGAATGGGATAATGCGATGCGTAATAATGAAAACATAGCACTTATTTTATTTGATATAGATAATTTTAAAGCAGTAAATGACACGTATGGCCATGATTTTGGTGACTTAGCATTAATTGAGCTTGCAGAGCTCATGAAATCTAAAGTGGAGCAGCAACATGTATTTGCTAGGTGGGGAGGAGAAGAATTTATTATTTTAGTAACGAATACGGTAGAAAAAGAAGCATTTCAAGTTGCGGAATCATTACGATTTTTCATTGAAACAAAGCAATTCTCAGGAATTTCGAAATTAACAGCGAGCTTTGGAGTTGCATTATATGAAAAAGGGATTACAAGAGAAGAATTAATGCAACGAGCGGATATTGCATTATATGAAGCGAAAAAAAATGGGAAAAATCAAGTGTGTGTATATAGAAAAGAAAAAAAGTGATTTTTCGCAACAAATTGTTGCGATTTTTTTTTATTACTTGATAATAGAGTGTAGGGGGGATTTTGAACGAAGGAATTATGGAGGAACAATATGATGAAAAAAATAATGATGATAGTTTCAATATGTGCTGTAGTTTGTGGAGGAGTATACTATTTTCTCTATAATCCTAATATAAAGGAAAGTAAAGAATTAACAACTAAGGTGAATCCTGCTGTTGAATCAGAAGTACAAGAGAATATAGAAGAAGAAAAAAAAGAAAAGCAAATTGATTATGCTAGCATATCTCAAAAATTAGATCAATATTTAGTCGGAAAGCAATTCAATGGAACAGTTTTGGTAACAGATAAAGAGCATGTTATATTGAATAAAGGATATGGGTATGCTGATGTTCAAAATAAAATAGAAAATACGCCTCACACAAAATATCGTATCGGTTCTATTACGAAAACAGTTGTGGCTACATCTATTTTACAACTGCAGGATCAAGGGAAGCTAAATATTCAAGATAATGTAAATAAATATATTCCTTCATTTCCGGAGAATAAAAATATTACGTTATATCATTTATTAACGCATACCTCTGGTTTACCTGAACACGCAAAAGGCAATGTTAATGCTGCCTCCCGTTTACAGTTAATGAATTGGATTGGACGTCAAAATTTAGAATTTCCTGCAGGAACAGGTTGGAGATATACAGATTATAATTATATGGTGCTTGCCTATATAATAGAACATATATCGAAAAAACCTTTAGGAGATTACATAAAAGAAAATATATTTATAAAAGCAGATATGCATGAATCTGGTATGGGAAATATGGTACCTGGAGATAAAAATTTCACAAAGGGTTATGTGAAAAAAAATCAAGAGCTTGTACCAGCGCAGAAGGTAGGCATGGATTGGCTATATGGTTGTGGTGAGATGTATACGACAGTTGGAGATATGAAGAAATTAGACGAAGCAATTATAAATGGGAAACTTCTTTCTGAACAAAGTATACAAGCGATGTTTTCACCTTCAACAGAACGAAAATATGCATTTAGTTTTTACATATATCCGGATTATTTTCATAACCATGGTGTACTATCTGGGTGGAATACTTTCAATAATTTTAATAAAGAAAAAGGGACTTTTGTTATTTTATTTTCAAACGTGAAAAATAGTATGGATGATGACTTTAATAAAGATTTCCGAAAGATGGTAAGTGATTTATTAGAACAAAGGGGATGAGAAAATGAAACATAAAAATGTATCAATTGGTTTCATTGGTATTGGTGTAATGGGAAAAAGTATGGTGCGTCATTTAATGCAAGACGGTCATACAGTATATGTATATAATAGAACAAAATCGAAAACAGACTCTTTAGTGCAAGATGGTGCAAATTGGTGTGATACACCGAAAGAGTTAGTAAAGCAAGTTGATGTTGTAATGACTATGGTTGGGTATCCACATGATGTAGAAGAAGTGTACTTTGGGATAGATGGAATTTTGGAGAATGCAAATGAAGGCACAATCGCAATTGATTTCACGACATCTACACCAACATTGGCAAAACGTATTAATGAAACTGGAAAAAGTAAGAATGTATATACGTTAGATGCACCTGTATCTGGAGGAGACGTTGGTGCGAAAGAAGCAAGACTCGCAATTATGGTCGGTGGAGAGAAAGAAATATATGATAGATGTTTACCGTTATTTGAAAAACTAGGAACAAATATTCAGTTGCAAGGGCCTGCTGGAAGTGGACAACATACAAAAATGTGCAATCAAATTGCGATTGCTTCCAACATGATTGGAGTATGTGAAGCTGTTGCTTATGCGAAAAAGGCTGGATTAGATCCTGATAAAGTATTGGAGAGTATTTCAACGGGAGCAGCAGGTAGCTGGTCATTAAGTAATTTAGCTCCTCGAATGTTAAAGGGAGATTTTGAACCAGGTTTTTATGTAAAGCATTTTATGAAAGATATGAAGATCGCGTTAGATGAGGCTGAAAGATTACAATTACAAGTACCAGGTTTAAGTTTGGCGAAGGAATTGTATGAAGAGCTAATAAAAGATGGGGAAGAAAATAGCGGAACACAAGTGTTATACAAAAAATACGTAAGGGGGTAAATGAGATGGATCTTCAAAAATTTGATGAGATGATTGATACTGTACAAAGAGCAACATGTATACAAATTAATGAAAAACAAAAAGAAGCTTTTAAACAAAAATATGATTTTGAACCGAATTTCGAATATGGAAGAGATGAGAAAGGGCATTACGTTATTCGAACTTCAAAAAAGATGCTAGAAGAAATGGAATTTTATTTGGCATTGAAATATGATCGAGATGGAGTTGACCTTTACATGGAAGCGGAGATTGATGGTATATATCATGTATCTGTTAGCTATAGTGAAGACGCTTTGCATCTACAAGAATTGTTTCAATTTCTAGAAGAAAATAAATAAAAGTCCTCATTTGAGGACTTTTATTTTTAATTTTGTAATTATAAGCTAGAAGCCCGGCGGCATCGTTCGATTGGGAATGGAATCACTTGCGCGATGTGATTAGGACCAAATTGTTTTGTACGAGCATGGCGTACTATATAAAATGCACAGAGAATTGAAACAGGAATAGCACCGAATAAACCAAAAAGTAAAGCGCTTACGCAAGATGCAACAAAACCTAAAACACCAACTTCTAACTCTTCCATAATAGCTCCTAGAATAATAGGAAGTGCTCCACACGTAACCCCTAGTATAAGTGCGATAAGTAAACTCATGATTCTCCCCCTCTGTTTGCGATTTTCTTTTCCTTCTTAGTTAATTGTAGTATATCATATATAAAACAGAATTTTCAGAAAAATCTCAAAAAAAGTTCAATAAATGTTCAAAAAGTATTAATAAATATACTTGAAAAATTGAAGGGAGAGATTGTACTGAAAAGAAGGAATAATACGGTTAGAACCATAAAAAATCAGGCTTATTTCAAAATGAAATAAGCCTGTTCCATAGGAGGATGTATATATGTAGAGTGAATAAAAGGTTGGAAAAGGGGGTCCAAGGCCTTTTATTCAACTAACTACCTTAATAGATTGGAACCCAGCCTTCAGTTGTAACAAAAATACGAATAGCTACAACTTGACGATCATCTTGCAAGGTAAAATAATGTCTTGCATTTTCAGGAACAGATATGAGATCGCCTGGCTCAAGTTCAACGTCAAAGAATGTCCCATCTTTTCCTTCAATGGCAAAGATGCCATGACCACTAACAATAAAGCGAACTTCATCATCAGTATGATGGTGTTCTTTTTGGAAATTAATTAATAGTTCGTCAAGGTTAGGTGTGCTATTTGAAAGTGAAATTACATCATGTGCTTTATAACCTCGGCGTGATGAAACATCAGCAATTTCTTTTGAAAACACAGCTAATATTTCAGCTTTGTTTTCATCTGTTAATGAGTAATTTTCTTTTAAATGAGTAGGAAGTTTGGAAATATTCCATTTCTCATATAAAACGCCTTCCTCTTGTAGAAATTTTGATACTTCCACTTCATTTTCAATGCGAGTATTTATTTCATGAATACGAATTTGCGCCATTAGAAACGCCTCCTTGAATTGATAATAGTTTTATATGAAATTGGAATAAAAACTCATAAGCTTCTAATCTTTTCTTTGCATCAAAGCTATCTCGGCCCCATACGGTAATACCATGGTTACGGATTAATACTGCCCCCGAATCTCCTTGTATATGCTTGCGGAAGTTTTCTCCAAGCGTTGGGATATGGGCATGGTTTTCGATAATAGGAATGTTTATTGTTGTACCTTCTTCCCAAATATCGAGAGCTTTAATAATTTCTTGATTTTGAAGTGTGACTGCATCACTATATAAATTTGTGATAACATTGTTATCGGTTGTATGAACATGAAGGACGCATCCAGCATTCGTATTATTATAAATATGTGTATGCAAGATTGTTTCTGCTGAAGGACGTAATTCAGTTTCTAATACGGGAACCCCTAGATGATCTACTAATAGAAAATCATCTGGAGTCGTTTTTGTTTTATCTTTACCACTTGCTGTAATGAGAAAAGTGAGTGGTTCATGACTAACCTTTATAGAAATATTACCACTCGTTGCTGGAAACCAATTTCGTGTTGTTAATTCTTTTTTTATCTCGCTTAAGTCATACCATTGACGAAAAAGTTGTTTCATAATTTCACCTCCAACAAATGTTTTAATTCGTTTTGAATATCGTGAAACGATTCAAATGGTGTATAAGAAATATGATTTTCTTCACATTTTGTAATAAGGAAGTCACGAGCGAACACTTTATCCGCTTGTTTCGCAGCTTGTAAATCAGTAATTGAATCTCCGATTACAATATGGAAGTCATTTGTATTACTTAATTTACGGATGAGTGATGATTTACATAATCCGCAATGATTTTGACAATGATGATCACAAGGATGAGGCCAATTCACCGTAATGTATTCATTTGAAAAATCTGTTTCATTACAGTAAATTTGCTCTTTCGGAATGAGTCCTTGTAAGAGTGGATAGACGAAGAAATCCATTCCACCTGATATAACATAAAAGGAAATATTATTTTTATTTACAAATTGTATAAATTCATGAAAACCATTACGGATTTCAGCAGTCTCTATTAAAAATTGAATAATTTCATCGTGCAGATTAGTAGGTATGAATTGAAATAATTGAGAAACACCTTCTTGAATAGATAGCTCTTGTGATAAAATTCTATTCTTTACTTCTTCAGCTTCTGGTGGTGCAAATTTTTCCATAATGGACATAATGTTATCATTATTTGTAATCGTGCCATCGAAATCACAAAATACTTGAATACTCATAATTTCACCTCATGAGAGGGATTTCCCCATATTTGTAGTGCGCTATGCAAATTTATGTCATCTACTTCATGGAGTGGTTTATTTTGCAAAGTAGCATCAATTGCAGCACGGAAAGCTTTACCGCCGCCCTGCGCCCCATTTGGATGTCCATGTATTCCGCCACCAGCATTAATAACAACATCTTTACCGAAATCTCGTACAATAAAGGGAACG
Source organism: Bacillus cereus group sp. Bc010 (assembly GCF_027716745.1). Taxonomy (NCBI): domain Bacteria; kingdom Bacillati; phylum Bacillota; class Bacilli; order Caryophanales; family Bacillaceae; genus Bacillus; species Bacillus cereus group sp. Bc010. Next base: position 28,850 of record NZ_JAQFUY010000009.1, on the reverse strand, counting down.
AAACCAGGGTGAATACCAGCAGACGGAACAGAAAAGCTCTTCTTGAAAAATGAATCGCCTTCAGTTAAATATTTTGAGATAGCAAGAGCTTCCTCTTTTTCTAGCGCAACACTTCCGTATGGAGATGGGAATAATGAAAAGTCAGCCCCAGCATAACGGAGTAGCTTTCCGAGTAATAATGGAGATGAAACTCCATATAACTTGGATGCGGAATAAGCACCACTTACAGCAGGGTGTGCCATAATAGGAAGCGGGATTTCATCATCTTCTGCAAGTGATTGTAGTACATCTAGTCCGTAAGAGAATACGTTAAATAATAGAATATCAGCTCCAGCTTGCACTGCACGTTTCGCATTTTCTTTTAAATCAAAAGTTCGTCCTGTTAAATTTACGGCATATAACGTTTTATGTCCGTACGTTTCATATACGGATTGTAAAACTTCTTTTCCAGATACGATGCGTTTTGTAAGTGGTGTTAATGCATTTTCGAATAATATCTCATCATCTTTTACGATATCTACACCACCAATTGCTTGATCGCGTAATTGCGTTTTTAAATACCCAATATTTCGTCCAATCATTCCTTTAAAAATACTCATTAAAAGGGGACGATCATGTACTTGTAAAAGATTTCGAATACCATCTATCCCGAATTTTGGACCAGGAAACTGTTTTTTTAATTCGTCTGAAAAAGTTAAGTCAATTAATTTTACTTCGCCATCAAGTGATAGCTTTCCAAATGTAGTCGTTAAAATTGCTGGTAAATCTGGACTGAAATTTAATAACGGATATTCGATTTTAATAATTCCGCGTTTCACTTTTTTACGTAAATACGAATTGGTATGTTCATGTGCAGCTAATTCCTCAACATGAATGACGTTGCCTTTATGCTGCTTTAATTGTTCTTGCAATAAATGTGGCAAATGAGTCCAAGAGCCAATTGTTAAACCGAGTGCAATTTGCTCAGCTTTTTTTTCTAAGTTATGTGAATCATCATGGATTAAATATGTCGCTATAATTCCGCTCATTGTTATAACCTCCTAGTTAAATAAAAAAACCTCTCAGCTAAGGAGAGGTTTTTTTACAACCAGCTCCTTATCTGTCAGCGTAATGCTGCGAGAATTAGCACCGTGTCTACAATTGTAGATCGGTTGCCGGGTTTCGTCGGGCTCGTCCCTCCACCTGCTCTTGATAAGAAGTATTTAGAAATGTTTAAATTTTTAAGATAACTGAATTTTGTCAGATATTTTTCATGTTGTCAATTACTTTTTGAAAAAATTTAATTTATCAATTCGATGAATGGCTTCTCTTAACCTATCTTCTGTATGTAAGAGACCAACACGGACATACCCTTCGCCATGCTCACCAAATCCAACACCAGGAGCAACTGCGACATGTGCTTTTTCTAGTAAAATATTAGAAAATTGCTCAGAAGTATATCCTTTTGGAACAGGAAGCCATGCAAAGAATGATCCTGTTGGAATGTTTACATTCCAACCAATTGAGTGACAAGCTGAAATAAGAGCGTTTCGTCGAGATTCGTAACTATTTACAAGGTCTATTACGCAAGACTGTGAACTTAATAGTGCTTCGCGGGCGGCATCTTGAACTGCACCGAAGATGCTAACATACATATGATCTTGTAATAGGTTGATTGTTTCAATCACACTTTCATTCCCTACAGCAAAAGCGATGCGCCAGCCAGCCATATTAAAAGTTTTCGATAATGTGTAAATTTCGATTCCTGTATCTTTGGCACCGTCTGCTTGTAAGAAACTAACTGGCTTTTGACCGTCGAATCCTATAGCACCATAAGCAAAATCATGAACAACTAATATATTGTGTTTATTGGCAAAATGAATCGTTTCATCAAAAAAATCTTTTGATGCAGTAGCACCTGTAGGATTATTTGGATAGTTTAAAAACATTAATTTTGCACGCTCGGCAATAGAATCATCAATTTTCGCATAATCTGGTAAAAAGTTATTTTCTGCAATAAGTGGCATTGTTTCAAATTTTGCTTTTGCTAAAGCGACACCTGATAAATAATCTGGATAACCTGGATCGGGAACGAGAATCGTATCACCAGGGTTTGTAAAGCAAACTGGTAATTCTACTAATCCAGCCTTTCCACCAAACAAAATAGCAACTTCAGTTTTCGAATTTAATTCTACGCCGTATTCACGTTGATAGAATGTTGCTACAGCTTCTTTTAAGCTTTCGTGTCCGCGAAATGGCGGATATTTATGATGAATGGTCTTTTCAGCAGCATCTTGCAAAGCTTTTACGATATGCTGCGGTGTTGGTTGATCTGGATTACCTTGACCTAGATTAATAACATCGTGACCAGCTGCAACGACTTTGTTAACTTTTGCAACAAGTGAAGCGAAAAATTGTGTTGGCAATGATGTTACTATCTCAGAAGGTTGAAATGATTTCATACTTTCCACCTCTTTTGAAAGTTGTTACAATTCTAGTGACAAATGATATAATCTTTCCAGTATTTTGTAAAGAAAAAAATGAGAATGGGGCTGAAAAAATGAAAGTCGCATGTATTCAGATGGATATTGTCTTTGGAGATGTAGAAAAAAATATTGAGAATGCTAAAAATAAAATAAGCGAAGCGATGAAGGAAAGACCAGATGTTATCGTCTTACCAGAACTATGGACAACAGGTTATGATTTAACGAGACTCTCTGAAATTGCAGATAGGGATGGATTGGAAACGAAAGAAAAGTTGATAGAATGGTCGAAACAATATGGTGTACATATTGTTGGTGGTTCTATAGCAAAGCAAACGGAGCAAGGTGTTACAAATACAATGTATGTTGTAACGAATAAAGGAGAACTAGTCCATGAATATAGTAAAGTGCATTTATTTCAGCTTATGGATGAACATAAATATTTAATCGCTGGAAATCGTACTGGTGAATTTAAGTTAGATGATGTAGAGTGCGCTGGCACAATTTGCTATGATATTCGTTTTCCGGAGTGGATGCGCGTTCATACTGCTAAAGGTGCAAAAGTTTTATTTGTTGTAGCTGAATGGCCATTAGTTCGTTTAGCACATTGGCGTTTGCTATTACAAGCAAGAGCAGTTGAAAACCAGTGTTATGTTGTAGCATGTAATAGGGCAGGGAAGGATCCAAATAATGAGTTTGCTGGCCATTCTTTAATTGTCGATCCTTGGGGCGAAGTTGTTGTAGAAGCAAATGAAGAAGAAGCAATTCTATTTGGAGAGCTTATATTCGAGAAAATTAAAGAAGTACGCAAAGGAATTCCAGTTTTTGCGGATCGACGTCCAGAATTATACAAATAAAATGTTGACAAGTGATTTTTATTCTTGGTATAGTCTTCAACATAAAGTTAAAAATTCTAAAAAATTATACAACTCTTATCAAGAGCAGGTGGAGGGATTTGGCCCGATGAAGCCCAGCAACCGACCGTAATACCATTGTGAAATGGGGCGTTTATTTACGCCAAAAGGCACGGTGCTAATTCCAGCAGAAAGTAAAACTTTCTGGCAGATAAGAGGGGAGAAGATAAACTTCAAACCTCTTTCTTAGTGGAAAGAGGTTTTTCTACGTCAGAAAAACCTCTGAATATAAAAAAGGGGGAGAAGACGATGGGATATTATGCATTAACTGAAACAACATCTATACAATATGCGAAAGAACACGGTTATTTTGAAAAGAAAGCAAATGTAGTTTGTCATGAAATTGGAGATGGAAATTTAAATTACGTGTTCAAATTAGATGATGGAGAGAAGTCTATTATAATAAAACAGGCACTGCCATATGTGAAAGTAGTTGGTGAAAGCTGGCCGTTATCTATAAAAAGAGCGACAATTGAAAGCAAGGCACTGAAAATTTTTGCGAAGTATGTACCGGATTATGTTCCGGTAGTGTACAGTCATGATGAAGAGTTAGCAGTAACAGTAATAGAAGACTTATCAAGACTAACAATTACAAGAAAAGGATTAATAGATGGAGAAGAATATCCACTTTTATCCCAACATATCGGTCGTTTTCTAGCAAATGTTTTATTTTATACTTCAGATTTCGGTTTACAGTCAGAAGAGAAAAGGGGACTAGAAGGTACATTTGTAAACCCAGATCTCTGCAAGATTACAGAAGATTTAGTGTTTACAGATCCGTTTGGCCATTACGATACGAATGATTATGAGCCGGAATTACAACTAGCGGTTGATGAATTGTGGAGTGATAAAACTTTAAAATTAAAAGTAGCACAATATAAATATAAGTTTTTAACGAGAAAAGAAGCACTTATTCATGGTGATTTACATACTGGTAGTATTTTTTCATCACCTTCTGAAACGAAAGTGATTGATCCGGAGTTTGCAACTTATGGCCCATTTGGATTTGATCTTGGTCAATTTATTGCAAATCTATTATTAAATGCTCTATCTAGAGAGGAAGAACAGAGAAGTGTGCTATTTTTCCATATTGAGAAAACATGGAGCTATTTCGTAGACACTTTTACAAAGTTATGGATTGGAGAAGGTGTAGAAGCATATACGAAAGAGAAACAATGGTTGCCGATTATTTTGCAAAATATTTTTACGGATGTGGTCGGATTTGCTGGATGTGAGCTTATCCGAAGAACAATTGGCTTAGCACATGTAGCTGATTTAGATGAAATAGCAAATAAAGAAAAGAGAATTCAAGCCAAGAAACAAGCTTTATACTTAGGTAAAGAACTAATAAAATATGAATCTAAAAACGCTGATATTCAACTGTTCCGAACATTATTTCAACAGACAGTTTCTGGAGGGGTAAAAGCATGAGTACAATTGTTACGATTCCGAGGTCTGTCAGTTGGAAAGGGGATGCTATTGCAGTATTAAATCAAACAAAGTTGCCGCATAGCACAGAATATAAAACATTAACGACGATTGAAGAGGTATGGAAAAGTATTGTCATGCTAGAAGTACGAGGAGCACCGGCAATTGGAATTGTAGCTGCATTTGGCTTGGCGCTTGCAGCAAAAAAATATACTACTTTACATATTGAAGAATTTCAAAAGAAGTTTAATAGAGATTGTAATTATTTAGGAACGTCACGCCCGACAGCAGTCAATTTATTTTGGGCAATCGATCGTATGAGAGAATCTATTCAAGAAATTACTACAATAAAAGAAGCACAAAAAATATTAGAAGAAGAAGCGCTTCTCATTCAGCAAGAAGATGAAGCAGTATGCAGGAGTATTGGAGAACATGCATTATCATGTTTTCAAGATGGTGATAACATTTTAACGATTTGTAACGCTGGCAGTATTGCAACTGCTAAATATGGTACTGCACTAGCACCGTTTTATATTGGGAAAGAAAAAGGTGTACATTTACATGCATATGCATGTGAAACGAGACCAGTTTTACAAGGCGGGCGTTTAACGACTTGGGAATTAAAACAGGCAGGTATTGATGTAACGCTTATTACAGATAATACGGCAGCTCATGCTATTCAAACGAAAGAAATCAACGCAATTATTGTAGGAGCGGACCGGATTGTCGCAAATGGAGATACAGCAAATAAAATCGGAACAATGAATTTAGCTATACTAGCAAAGTACTTCGGTATCCCATTCTACGTTGCAGCTCCGTTATCGACATTTGATATTACGAAACAAACAGGAGCTGAAATTGTTATTGAAGAAAGAGATGAAACAGAAGTTACGAAAATTTTTGGGAAACAAGTAACGCCAGTTGGAACTACTGTTTATAATCCTGCATTTGACGTAACACCGAGTGAATTAATTACAGGTATTATTACTGAGAAAGGTATTATACGTGGAGATTATAAGCGAGAAATTGCATCATTATTTGAAAAACAAGCTAATACATAATAGCTTGTTTTTTTATGCCTAAATGTGTTATTTTCTCTTATTTATATAATGAAAGGGGGCGAAAAGAATGGAAGAGTGGATCAAGATGATAGGTAATGTAGGGTTTCCCATTGTTGTAACATTATATTTACTCCATCGAATTGAAAGCAAATTAGATGGGGTAATTGTTGCAATCGAGAAACTCCCTAAACAATTACTAAAGTAGGAAGATCCTCGCGATAAAAAATAAAGTTTGCTCTTCGTGAGCAAACTTTATTTTTTATTGAGCAGTATAACCACCATCGATAACGACAGCTTGCCCGGTTATACCTTTCGCTTTTTCGCTCGCTAAAAAGATTGCATAATCAGCGATTTCTTGTACTTGTAATAAGCGTTTTTGCGGTACAAGTGGATAAATGACTTCCTCCAAAACATTTTCAAGTGGTACATTTCGTGTAGTAGCTAAGTCTTGTAGTTGATTACGTACAAGAGGGGTATCGACATAACCAGGACACAGTGCATTTACAGTAATACCATGCGTAGCGCCTTCTAAAGCAGCAACTTTTGTTAATCCAATTACACCATGTTTCGCGCTATTGTAGGCGGATTTCCCTGCAAATCCAACGAGACCATTAATGGAAGCGACATTAATAATTCGGCCATACTTTTGCTTTTTCATAATCGGAAAGGCATGTTTAATGGCGATAAATGGAGCGATTTGCATGATTTTAATGAGGAGCTCGAATTTTTCGGTTGGAAACTCTTCAATTGGTGAAACGTGTTGCATGCCTGCGTTATTAATTAATATGTCTAATGAACCGAAATGATTAACAGTTTGGGAAATGGATGCTTCTATTTCTTCTTCGGATGTAACATCACATTTTAAGCCGATAGCTTGAAAGCCCTCTTTTTGTAGTTGTTCAGCAGCTTCTTTTGCACGTTCTTCAAGACGATCGGTAATAACAACTTTTGCACCTTCTTTTGCAAAAGCGTTTCCCATTTCATAACCAATACCACTTGCAGCACCTGTTAAAAAAACAACTCGATTTGTAACCATGATGAAAAACATCCCTTCGTAATAAAGTTCTCCTATTGCTCTATTTAGAGAGTGGATAATAAAAATCCTGCAAAGATTTGGAAAAATATCGTTAGCTATCTTGTTTTGCAAAATAGTCTCTGCTATACTATTTTGTAAAGCAAGATACTTACGCTTGTCTATCTTGTAAAACAAGATAGTGGGAGGATTTGAATTATGTCGACAAGTCAAATGCTGAAAGGGATTTTAGAAGGATGCTTACTTGCTATTATTTCTGAAGGTGAAATATATGGTTATGAAATGAGTGAGAAGCTAGCAAAGTATGGCTTTACAATGGCAAGTGAAGGCAGTATTTATCCGTTATTAATACGAATGCAAAAGGAAGGACTTATAACAAGTGTAATGAAGGAATCCCCATCTGGTCCAAAACGGAAGTATTACACGTTAACAGAAAATGGCGAAGATGCACTAGATGAATTTATGGATCGCTGGGAAGTGATGCAAAGTAGTGTGGAACGTCTACTTGAAGGGAAGGGGAGAAGAAAATAATGCTATCAAATGAAGCACGAAAGTTTTTATTAGATATGAGATTGTTTTTGACTGCAAAGAGTGTGAAAGAAAGCGATATTGAAAGCTTTATCGAAGACGCAGAACTTCATTTAATAGAAGGTGAGAGTGATGGGAAAAGCGTAGAAGAAATTTTCGGAAGCTCACCGAAAGAATACGCAAATGAACTTGTAAAAGTGATGGAAAGAGATAGACAGGAAACGTGGAAGCAAATTGGTTTTACAGTAATGAATATCGTATCGTTTTGGATTATTGCTTCTATCCTAATAGTGAATAACGGATTATTACAGATGTCACTGATTCAGTGCGTGGGGTATAGTTTGTCATTGATTTTAGTTGTTATAGGTCCTAATTTTCTACTTCGCAAAATGACCTTCGTAACAAGTTTTACAAAAACGTGGTTTTCTATGTGGTTTTTAGTTATGATCGCGCCAATGTTTTTAATGGGGGTTGTCACGGTATTAGATGTGGTCTATCCAACAAAACTGTTTATATTCACTCAAATGCAAAGTTATATATTAGCTGGTGGTATTTTCATCATTACAGTAGCAATCAATATATATTTTGATGGATGGTTTAAAAACTTATATTTAATCATTCCACTTTCGATTATGTTACTGTTTAAAACATTTACATCAGAAGACCTTGTTCCAATGTTATTTCAAATTATATGTTTATACGGAAGTTTGTTTATTTTAATTTTCCTTGAAATTATGATGAAGACGAATAGAAGAGAGACGGTTTAATAAGGGAGGGATTATCATGAAGATTTCTAAAGAAGGAGAAAAGTTTTTAATTGATACGAAAGTATATTTAATAACAAAAGGGATTAAAGAAGAAGATGTGGATGCTTTTCTAGAAGATGCAGAACTTCATTTAATAGAAGGTGAGAAGGAGGGAAAGACAGTAAGTGATATATTTGGTGATTCGCCAAAAGAGTATGCAGAAGAATTAGCGAAAGAGATGGAGAGGGATAAAGGCGGGAGTATAAAGACTATTTTAGGAATGATAATTGGAATAGGGGGATATTGGTTACTTACAAATATTTTATTTGAAAGCCCAAATCATGAATTTACATTAACGAATGTACAATTAATTGGATACCCAATTGTTTTAATGATTACGATTGTAGGAATTATATTTGCTTTTAAAATGTCATCATTTAAGAGTAAAATAAAAGAATTTAGCATTATTTATGTAGCAGCATTGCTACCGATTTTATTACTAATATTATTGATGTTTATGAATAAATGGTATGGGACACCTGTATTACAATTAACGACTATACAAAGTTATATACTAGCTGGAGTTATCTTGTTAGTACTGTTAATTGGGGAAGCATACATACTTGGCTGGATTGGGATATTAACTGTTATTGTCCCGCTATTCATTATGTTTGTATTTAAAGGATTGGGAGAGAAAAATCCATACTGGGGAATCTTAGAGTCGTTACTTCTGTACGGAAGTTTATATGTATTAATGCGATGGTCTTTCAAAAATGAGGAGAGAAAAAGTGTGCACTAGTAATTTGGAAGGAGGGAATATGATGCTTTCTCAAGAGTCACGAGATTTCCTTGCAAATACAGGTACTTATTTAACTGCAAAGGGAATAAGCGAAAAAGATATTGAATCCTTTTTAGAAGATGCAAAATTACATTTAACTGAAGGGGAAAAAAGGGGTAAGAGTGTAAAGGATATATTTGGTGATTCACCAAAGGAATATGCAAATCAACTTGTAAAAGAAATGCAAGTTGATTATAAACGGAATTTAGGATGGCTAGCTACAGCTGTTATGAGTATATTATGTTATTGGACTATTCCAGATCTTTTATTTCGAAACTTAAATGAACCTTATACCATTTCTTTAATAGGATTAATCGGATATCCGGTTATCTTACTGTTAATGATTATGGGAGGGGTTTTATTTTTAAGAGGTGCTAGTTTTCAAAGGAGTATGTTGAAAAAAGGCTTACTGCTATTTGGAGCAGTAATACTCACTTATTTACCAATATTAATAATGTTCTTAAAGGGTTGGTACAGTTTTCCTTTATATGAACTCCCTCAATTAGGAAGATATTTAATTGGAGGAGTTATGCTATTGATAACAACGATTGTGAATGTTCGGTCTCTTGGTTGGATTGGTTTACTTGTTTTAGGAATCCCAATTTTTATGATATTTATGGTTGAACAAATAGTAAGAGTGTATTTCTAAGGAGAAGCTCTAGAAATAAAAAGGATAAGCATATATGTAAATTATATTTATACTGCATATTGTAAATATTATGATATATGTTGTTCTTCGGTTTAATAGGAAAGTGGCTGCTCTGGATATGCAAAAAAATATTTCCAAAGAAATATTATATAGAGATTTTTAGAGTAATTGTATTTATGTTTAGTTGTATATTTGCATCCGTTGCAGCCGGAATTTGGTTTGTTGATTGGAATATATTGTTTTAAACAGTAACAAGAGCGTTACTGTTTTTTTCTTTGCAATAAAGAACTTTGTAAAGAGAGTGCTTTTTGTTCGTTCGTTAATAGGGATTGAATATGGACATTTTCAGGACGAGGTACGATAGGGTACATAAGATTTGTTGGAGAAGGATGGTGCTCCGAGCCAGTTGGGGAATGAGGATCAGCGTGAGTAAGTTTTCCGTGAACACGTCTTGTAAATAAAATATGACCGATTTCGTGAGCGAGCGTATATATATTTTTCATGGGGGCAGCTGAATTTGTTAAAACGATATAACCAGTAAGTTGCTGTTGTTTCGCAAAAGAGTAAGCACAGGCAATGACTGCTGTTTCTTTGAAATAATCACTGCCAATATAACAAATATAAAGGTCGCATTCAGGAGCTTCATTCACACATGTTTGGAAAAAGGATGCTAATTTTTCCTGACTTTGAATAGAATTTTTATAACTAATTTCGCGGTCAGAAAAACGAAAAAGTTCATTTAAAATAATTACTTCTTTAATTTGAAATGTAATCGGGTGCCAAATTGACTCTGCAACTGCTAAATCTTTTGCGATACGATCATTAGAAATATCGGCGCCTGGCGTAATGCAAATACATATATTGACGTATGGATCCATAAGGAACACCTCAACTGAAAAATTCTTCCTATAATATATGTTGGGAAAAGACTCTATGTATGGATAACCGCCTTGTTTATTACAAGTCGAAAAAATTTCATAGTTCTATAACGTAGTGTGAGCATCTTTTTGATATAGTAAAGAAAAGGGGGAGAATATATGTATACATTAAAAATCGTTTCAGACAGAGAGGCTCTTTATCAATTTGCAAGTTATGTAAGAGTTGTGCAAGGGGTAGAAGATGTATATGTAGAGGTGGGAGAACCTTTATATGAACATCCATTAATGAAATTTTATGTACATATTAAGCTGGAAGAAACATATGAGCAACAGAAAGCGTTACAAGAAATAGCAAGATTAGTAGAATTAGGACGTTTTACATATGTCCATTATCGTAATGATGAAATTGAAGAAGCTTTTGAAGCTGTAAAATATGAAAGTTTTAAGAAATAAAGGTGAAAAAAGGGAGGCGAAAGCTTCCTTTTTTTCTTTAAAATTACATCAACAAAAGGAGAAAAATTTTGTTATGATAAGGAAGGGTGAGGAAAGGAGAGTTTACATATTGGGGTATATTGAAGAGTTACGCAAAGTCGTTGGTACAAGGCCGCTTATTCTAGTAGGGTCAGCAATTATTATCTTAAATGATAATCAAGAAGTATTGCTTCAATATCGTTCAGATACATATGATTGGGGTGTACCTGGCGGGGCGATGGAGCTAGGAGAAACGACAGAAGAAACTGCTCGCAGAGAACTGTTTGAAGAGACGGGACTAAATGCGAAAATTATGCAATTTATCGGGGTTCTTTCGGGAAAAGAAGTGTACTTCCAATATCCAAATGGAGATGAAATTTTTAATGTCATACATCTGTATCAGGGGCATCATGTGAGCGGAGAATTAAGGCTTGACCATGAAGGATTACAGCTTCAATATTTTCCGGTAGATAAGTTACCGAATTTGAATAAAACAACAGAGAAGATTTTACAGAAATTTCTATATGCATTAACAGAATAGAAGGTTAATTCCTTCTATTTTTATTATATTAAATATTTTGATTTTTTAGTATGTTTATAGTATGATAGGTGTAGACATACATCTTATGGAATTTCACCTAAAAACTGACTAGGGTACATAAGAGAGGGGCAAGTGCAAAATGCATAATGTTGTTATTACAGCTGCAGTTCGTTCGCCAATTGGAACTTTTGGGGGAGCGCTAAAAAATGTAACGCCAGTAGAATTAGCTGTTCCTGTACTTCAGGAAGCTGTAAAACGAGGCGGGGTAGAACCACACGAAGTTGATGAAGTGATTTTAGGTCATTGTATTCAAAGAACTGATGAAGCAAATACGGCGAGAACGGCTGCATTAGCGGCAGGATTTCCTGACACAGTTACGGGCTATACAATCCAACGCCAATGTTCTTCAGGTATGCAAGCGATTATGTCGGCTGCAATGCAAATTCAATTAGGTGTAAGTGAAGTTGTCGTTGCAGGTGGAGTAGAAGCAATGAGTTCAAGCCCTTATGCATTAAAACAACACCGCTGGGGACAACGCCTACAACACGGAGAAATTCGTGATACGGTGTGGGAAGTGTTAGAAGATCCGATTCATCATATTATGATGGGGGAAACAGCGGAAAATTTAGTTGAACAATATGAAATTACAAGAGAGGAACAAGATGAAGTTGCGCTTCGTAGTCATACATTGGCGCTAAAGGCAATTGAGTCTGGATACTTTGACGATCAAATTGTTCCTATTACGATAAAAGAACGTAGAAAAGAAGTAGTATTTTCAAAAGATGAACATCCACGTGCTGATATTACAGCAGAAAAATTAGCTGGATTAAAACCAGCTTTCCGTAAAGACGGTTCAGTAACTGCAGGGAATGCATCTGGCCTGAATGACGGAAGCGCGGTTTTAGTATTAATGAGCGAAGAAAAAGCGAAAGAAAAAGGCTTACAACCGTTAGCTAGAATTGTTGGGTATTCAGTAGCTGGAGTAGATCCGAAAATTATGGGTATTGGACCAGCACCAGCAATTCGTAAAGGATTAGAAAAAGTAGATTGGTCATTAGAAGATGCAGATTTACTGGAAATTAATGAAGCTTTCGCTGCGCAATACTTAGCTGTAGAGAAAGAATTAGGTTTGGATCGTGAAAAAGTGAATGTAAACGGTAGTGGTGTAGGACTTGGACATCCAATCGGTTGTACAGGAGCTCGTATTACAGTAAGTTTAATTCATGAATTAAAGAGACGCGGATTAGAGAAAGGAATTGCCTCTCTATGCGTCGGCGGCGGTATTGGAGTAGCATTATTTATAGAAGCACTATAAAAAGAAGCAGCAATCGCTGCTTCTTTTTTTAAGAATCAAATAAATGATGAAATAATCGATCACGATTTTCAAAGAAAAGCTTCGTCGTTTGGTAATGCTCGGTGTCTTCTAAGGCGGATTCGTGAATTCCTTCTTGTGTTAAAGAGTATATAGTGGATTCAGGATAAGCCATTAAAATAGGAGAATGCGTCGCAATAACAAATTGTGAACCTTGTTCCGCTAGTTCGTGCATTCGAATGAGCATAGAAAGTTGTCTCATTGGTGATAGGGCGGCCTCGGGCTCATCTAAAATGTAGAAACCTTGTCCTGAAAAACGATTCATAAATAAGGAGAAGAATGATTCACCATGGGATTGTTCATGAAGTGAAACACCGCCATAAGATTTTATAGCATCTATTTCATCAATATAAGAAGCAACGTTATAAAATGATTCAGCACGAAGAAAGAAACCGTCGTTTGGTGTATTGAAACTTTTGGAAATTCGAAGGTATTCATGTAAAGACGAATGTGAATCGTTTGTGCTAAAGCGGAAATTTTTCGTTCCACCTTCTGCATTAAATCCTAAAGCAATTGCAATCGCTTCGAGTAATGTTGACTTACCCGTTCCGTTTTCTCCAATAATGAATGTTACATTTGGATGGAAAGCTAGTGATTGTAATGTTCGGATAGCGGGTAAGCAGTAAGGGTATGCGGAGAAACTAGGGATATTTTCTTTTTTTAATGTGACATTTTTTAAAAAAGGTACGTCAATCAATATATAAACCTCAATTCATAACGGATTTTGATTCTAAAAAGGCAGCAAATACAAGGGTAAGACAACTTGCAAATAGTATTGTATATTGAAGTGCGCCAAAGCCAAGCCCTTCCCAGCCGAAAGTCATCCTCTTCCATATAAAAATGAAAAGAACGCTCATAAAGCCAACGAAAGCGGGCGTGTATTTTATAATTTTTAAATGATTCCATAGAAAAAATCCAATGTATGTACTTAAAAACAAGATAAAGAGAACAAGAAAAAAGACAAGTGTTAATGACACATGAACCCCTCCTTATTTTCTGAATATTTCATGTGGATTATATCATTTAAACTATCATATTCCAATGTGAAAATAAATATTGCATGGAGATTATTCATGTCGTTATGATAGTATGTAATCTATTGTAATTCTGAAAAGGAGCTAAAACATGCCGTTTACATTTGCACATCCAGCAGCAGTTCTTCCTTTTGTGAAAAAGCATTCTAAACATATTTCAGTAACGGCTCTTATATTAGGGAGTATGGCGCCTGATTTTGAATATTTTTTACACTTTAGACCGTATGGTATTATTGGCCATACATGGCTTGGGTTCTTATATTTAAATTTACCACTTGTCTTTTTATTAGCATACATATATCATTACATTTTAAAAAAGCCGTTTATAACGCATTTACCTAAACCATTTGCTGGCTACTATACATATGCAGTAGATGAGAGGTGGGGGCTTTACACAAGGAAAGATTTCTTTGTATTTTGTTATTCAGCATTATTCGGTATGTTAACGCATGTTGTTTGGGATGCATTCACTCATAAGACAGGCTATTTTGTTATGAAAATACCATTATTGCAAAGAGGATGGTACGGTAGTTCTATTTATAAATATATGCAACATGGGAGTACATGTATTGGTTTTCTGTTATTAGTATATGTTTTATGGACGTGTAGAAATGAAATGGGTAAAGACCTTATTTTAGCTTCGGAAAAAATAAAATATTGGATTTCGGTACTTGTTGTGGCAGCTATTATATTTATCGTGCATGCGTTCGTAGATCCCTATTTTCATATTTTCCAAATAGGGGGTATAATAGTATCTGGACTGACAAGTTCGTTTTGTGGACTTCTCATTGTTTCTATAGTTTACAAAGCAAAGGACTAATTAATATTAATGAATGATAGTGTTAGGAGAAATTATATGATGAAAGCATGGAAAAGTATTTTTGTTTTATGTAGTTTTCTTCTTATGTTAAGTGGTTGCTTCCATCAAGAAGAAAAGAAAGCTGAACCGAAGAAGAAAGAATCTATTCCTGAAACAAAAGAATATGGTGGGCGTGAGCTGAAAAAAGTAGGACAAAAAGTGAAAGAAACAGGATGGGGTACTTTTACATTAGAACAAATTCATTCTGTGAATCAAACATTTGAAGTAGCACCAATGAAAATTCACGTACAAGATGTGAAAGTAATCTCTTTATCGCAGATGAGTAAAGATGCAAAAAATACATTAAAAGTATATACGGCATTAACTCCTGAAGAAGTAAAGCGTAGATTAGGAGATAAAGTCAGTCAAGAAGATGCGGAGTTATATGCATCGCTAAGTGGTACAGAGATTAGTGATACGATTCGTTACGTTGAAATTACATATAAGGTGGAAAATAGCGGGAATAAAAATATACAATTTTTCTCTATGAATGATGTTGCGATTAATGATAAACAACATTTTAAAGTAGCAACGCAAAACTTTTTATATGATGAAGATACGCTCGTTGGTACAAAAAATGTATCAAGGGAAGACTATAAGCCTGGTGAAACAAGAGATGGTATTATCGGCCTAATACTTGATGATGGAAAAGAAAAGGTAAAGGATATTAAATTTACAACAGATAATGTAATCGCAGCAGATACAGAAACGCAAGATGTTGTAAAAGAGCCACAAACTTTTAACATCTCACTTTCTGAGTAAGTTGTTTTTAAATATATGCAAGAAAAAACAGTCAGCGCTCAAACTATTATGCTGACTGTTTTTTCTGTTCTTTTATGTATGAATCTACACTTTGAAAAGGCACCTTAATTTTAAACGCATCTTTTTGCTCATTAAATTGCTTTTCATTATAGGGGCCAAAACGTTTATTATGCTTTACGTCAATAATCCAATAATGCTCGCTTTTTTTATTTGCAATTGCTGCGTCAGGATTATTCGGATCTGACTTTTCCTCAGTTTGTTTTGCAATAATGTATTTATCATCCCAGGCTATGTCTGTAATTTTTGCAGGAATGTATTGTGTGGCGTATACAGCATCTTGCGTGGGGAAAAGTTCAAATGCATTTCCAGAAGTACGTATGAGTTCGTATTCATCGTTAATCGTATATGTTATATGATTTGTATTTCCAGCACAACCGGCTAATAGGAATGCGACGAATAGGATTATCCATTTTTTCAATATGGGAACCTCCTTTACAATGCTGTTGTAACACATTGTACAAGAAAAGTAAGAGAAACGCTAGTTTACAATGTTTTTTAGAAGTGGTACGATGAGACGGGTAAAGAAGGATATGAAGGAGTCGACATAAAAATGAAGTTAAAGATGCATCGTCCAGCGCTTGTAATGAATCGCATAGGTGCTTCCCTAATTGACATGTTTTTAATCTCGGTTATGTATGGTGCAGTAGTAGCTGTTATGACTGGAAATTATAGTGCTATTTTTAATCGCTTTAATATTAGTTTTGGCGATTATAGATATGATCTTGCAGTAGTTTTTATATTAATGGCGATATATTTTATTTTGCTACCCTTTATTTGGAACGGTGTAACACTTGGTAAAAAGGTAACGAGAATAAAATTAATTTCATTGAAGAGTGAAAAGTTAACATTACAAACATTAACAATTCGATTTTTTGTATTGTTATTACCGAACATATTACTACTTGGAATTCCGATATTATGTAACGTATATATGATGTTATTCCGCAAAGATAATTGTGGTTTTCAGGATTTAATTACAAAAACGAAAGTGATAAGTCTTGTATAACAAAAAGAGACCTTTTTATATAAAAAGGTCTCTTTTTGTTATACAAATATATTTTAATGGATATATAATAGGGAAAAGTTAATCTATATCATTTTTGAATTTAATAGATTGAAAATTAAGAAAATGATATAATGATTAAAATAATATGTTTATATAATAAGGGGGAAATTGAAATGACTGGAGGTAGCGTAATCTTTTGGGGGATTTTAATTTTCATCGGTTTAGTTTTCGATCAGCGTAATAGTAAGAAAAAAGAAGGAGTAAAAAAGTAACCGCTTACAAATGGATAAGCAACTTTTCTTGCTTGCAGACTAATCTCATAAAGGAGTATACTGAATGACGGTAAGACTTATAGAAGGGGTAATGAAAATGAAGCTTGCAGGAAAAGTTGCTATCGTAACTGGCGGTGGCATCGGTATTGGACGTAATACAGCTCTTTTGTTGGCTAAACAAGGCGCAAAAGTAATTGTGACGGACATCGATCAAGAAAGTGGACAAGCAACAGTGGAGGAAATTACGAATCTAGGCGGAGAAGCACTTTTTGTATCCTATGATATGGAAAAACAAGGAGATTGGCAACGCGTAATCAGCATTATTTTGAATGCATTCAGTCGCATTGATATGCTTTTTCAAAATGCTGGTTTATATAAAATAGATTCTATATTTTCACGCCAACAAGAGAACGATTCCAATGTACTTTGTATTAATGACGTATGGATAGAGATAAAACAATTAACGTCATCTTTTATGAAACAGCAAGAAGAAGTGGTGCTAAGTGACTTACCGATTTTCGGTATTATTAGCACGAAAGGACAATCATTTCATACAGTAGAAGCCCTCGTATAATAGTGAAAACCGCCCTCAATATATGTGGACGGTTTTTTTGTATGAAAATTATTTTTTAACGAATGCGTTGTTCGGTTTGACTATCAAAGAAATGCGCTTTATTCATATCAAATGCTAGTTTAATTTGGTCACCAGGTGAAAATGTATGTCTTGCATCAACACGTGCTGCAAAATCTTGATTTCCAAGTTTCATATATAAAATAGATTCAGCACCTAATAACTCAGCAACTTCAATTTTTGTTGTGAAGGCAGTAGATTGTGAAGCTTCTAAAAATAATAGTTCATCATGAATGTCCTCAGGACGAATACCTAAAACAATGTCTTTATTTACATAGCCTTGTTCACGTAATATCTTCATTTTTCCTTCAGTTACTTTAATTTTTGCAGCATTGTCTATAACGAAATCGGTTTCAGTTAATTTACCACGGAAGAAATTCATCGCTGGAGAGCCGATAAATCCACCAACAAAAATGTTTTCAGGTGTTTCATATACTTCTTTTGGAGTACCGATTTGTTGAATTTTTCCGTCTTTCATAACAACAAGACGAGAAGCCATTGTCATCGCTTCAGTTTGATCATGCGTTACATAAATTGTTGTCGTTCCAAGGCGGTGGTGTAACTTAGAAATTTCTGAGCGCATTGCAACACGTAATTTAGCGTCTAAGTTAGATAATGGCTCATCCATTAAGAACACTTTCGCGTCTCGAACGATTGCTCTCCCTAACGCAACACGTTGACGTTGTCCACCAGATAATGCTTTCGGTTTTCTATCTAAATATTGTTCCAGTCCTAAAATTTTTGCTGCATCTTTCACACGACGATCAATTTCATCTTTTGGTATTTTTCTAAGTTTTAATCCAAATGCCATGTTATCATATACACTCATATGTGGATATAGAGCATAGTTTTGGAAGACCATTGCGATATCGCGATCTTTTGGAGGGACATCATTCATTAGCTTACCATCAATTGAAAACTCTCCTTTTGAAATGTCTTCAAGTCCAGCCACCATTCGCAATGTTGTAGATTTTCCGCATCCAGAAGGACCGACAAATACGATAAATTCTTTATCTTGAATGTGTAAATTGAAGTCTGTTACAGCTGTTACGTTATTATCATATATTTTATAAATGTTTTCTAATTTCAGTTCTGCCATGGTATTTCCCCCTAGAAATAATTATGCAAACGTTTTCTTTGAGTTCATTATAAACGAATAGATTCAAAAAATAAACAAAAAAAAATAAAACGTTTTCATAAATTGGAAGAATATTAGTAAATTTCGTATGTTTTCTTAGAAAAATAAGAATAAAAGTTGTAAGCGCTATTTTAAATTAAGATAGAATCTGTTATCATTCATTAATGAAAACGTTTGCGCCTTAAAAAGAGAAAATCGAATTATGAATGAAATGGGGTAGCATAATGGAAAAACAGTGGTGGAAAGAAAGTGTAGTATATCAAATTTATCCTCGTAGCTTTATGGATAGCAACGGTGATGGTATCGGGGATCTTCGCGGTATTATTTCAAAGTTAGATTACTTAAAAGAATTAGGGATTGATGTAATTTGGTTATCACCAGTCTATGAATCTCCAAATGATGATAATGGTTATGATATAAGTGATTATTGTAAAATTATGAATGAGTTCGGAACAATGGAAGATTGGGATGAGCTATTACATGAAATGCATGAACGTAATATGAAACTTATGATGGACTTAGTTGTGAATCATACTTCTGATGAACATAATTGGTTTATTGAATCACGTAAATCAAAAGATAATAAATATAGAGATTACTATATATGGCGCCCTGGAAAAGAAGGAAAAGAGCCGAATAACTGGGGAGCAGCGTTTAGTGGATCAGCATGGCAGTATGATGAAATGACAGATGAATATTATTTACATCTGTTTTCTAAAAAACAGCCAGATTTAAATTGGGATAATGAAAAGGTAAGGCAAGATGTTTATGAAATGATGAAGTTTTGGTTAGAAAAAGGAATTGATGGCTTCCGTATGGATGTTATTAATTTTATTTCTAAAGAAGAGGGATTACCAGCTGTTGAAACAGAAGAAGAGGGGTATGTTTCAGGTCATAAGCATTTTATGAACGGTCCAAACATTCATAAATATTTACATGAAATGAATGAAGAAGTATTGTCTCATTATGATATTATGACGGTTGGTGAAATGCCTGGTGTAACGACAGAAGAAGCGAAATTGTATACCGGGGAAGAACGAAAAGAACTGCAGATGGTATTCCAATTTGAACATATGGATTTAGACTCAGGAGAAGGCGGAAAATGGGATGTAAAACCATGTTCACTCCTTACTTTAAAAGAGAATTTAACGAAGTGGCAAAAAGCATTAGAACATACAGGCTGGAATAGCCTGTATTGGAATAACCATGATCAGCCTCGCGTTGTATCTCGTTTTGGTAATGATGGAATGTATCGCATTGAATCTGCGAAAATGTTAGCGACGGTGCTTCATATGATGAAAGGAACACCGTATATTTATCAAGGAGAAGAAATTGGAATGACAAACGTCCGATTTGAGTCGATTGATGAATATCGAGATATTGAAACGTTAAATATGTATAAAGAAAAAGTGATAGACCGTGGTGAAGATATAGAAAAAATAATGGAATCTATTTATATAAAGGGTCGTGATAATGCTAGAACTCCGATGCAGTGGGATGACAAAGATCACGCTGGATTTACAACAGGTGAACCTTGGATTACAGTAAACCCTAACTACAAAGAAATTAATGTGAAACAAGCGATCCAAAATAAAGATTCAATTTTTTATTATTATAAAAAATTAATTGAGTTACGTAAAAATAATGAAATAGTTGTGTATGGATCATATGATTTAATATTGGAGAATAATCCATCTATTTTTGCATATGTAAGAACGTATGGGGAAGAAAAACTTCTTGTTATTGCAAACTTTACTGCAGAAGAATGTGTATTTGAATTGCCTGAGGACATTACTTATAGTGAAGCAGAGTTATTTATACACAATTACGACGTAGAGAATGGACCGATAGAAAACATACCATTACGTCCGTATGAAGCAATGGTGTTCAAATTGAAATAAGAAAAATCCTTATACCACTTTGGTATAAGGATTTTTTTGATTACCATTTTAATATGGAGAATCCATATGGAGGAAGTGTAACTTGTAATACACTTGCTTCCGCTGAAAATTCTTCGTTTGTATAAATATTAATGATTTTCTTTCCAGTAACATGGAGAGGCAGTGAAGCTGTAATATCACTATTAGTCGGATTTAAAACGAAAAAGATAGTTTCATCTTTATATGTTTTTGTATAAGAAATATAATTATGTTCATCATTTGCTTCAATGAATTGGAAAGTACCATGTCCTCCAAATGCTTTATATTGCTTTCGTAACGAAATTAATGTTTGTATATGTGTAAATAATAGATGATCTTGTTCTTTCGTATCCCAAACCATACATTTGCGACAATCAGGGTCCATACCGCCATCCATACCAATTTCGTCTCCATAATAAATACAAGGAGAGCCGATGAAAGAAAGGTGGAATACATAAAGTAACTTTAATTTATTTTTATCTCCGTTACATGTTGTCAATATTCTTGGTGTATCATGGCTGTCTAATAAATGAAATGCTGCTTCATTTACATTCATAGAGTAGGAATGTAGAGATTCTATAATTTGTTTCATGAATTCATTTGCCTTAATGGAATCGTTAGCAAAGTAAGACAGTAGAGCGTTTGTAACCGGATAGCTCATTACAGCATCAAATTGATCTCCTTGTAACCAAGGAAGTGCATCGTGCCAAATTTCTCCTAAAATATATACTTCAGAATTTAATGCTTTTATCTCCCTTCGGAATTCTCTCCAAAAGTTATGGTCGACTTCATTTGCTACATCAAGGCGCCACCCGTCTATATTGAATTCTTTTACCCAATAACGCCCTACTTCAAGTAAGTATTCTTTTACATCCGGGTGTGCAGTGTTTAATTTCGGCATATACGGTGTAAACGCGAAAGTATCATAATTCGGAAGTGGCTCAGTTTTAATTGGGAACTCATGAATATGAAACCATTCTTTATATGCTGACTGTTCACCATTTTCTAGTACGTCTTGAAATTTATCGAAAAAGTATCCACTGTGATTGAATACGGCATCGAGCATTACTTTTATACCATGTGTATGACATGCTTGAACGAGGTCTTTGAATGTTTCTTTTGTGCCAAATTGCGGATCGATTTCCATGTAGTCAATTGTGTCATATTTATGATTTGAATGTGCTTTGAAAATAGGTGTGAAATATATTCCCGAAATTCCAAGCTTAACAAGGTAATCGAGGTTTTGAATAATACCAGCAAAATCTCCGCCGAAAAAATTAGTTGGAGTTGGTTCAGCGCTGCCCCAAGGAAGGGTGTTTTCTGGATTCAGCGTACGATCGCCATTAGCGAACCGTTCTGGGAAAATTTGATACCAAACAGTATCTTTAATCCAGGAAGGTGCTTTGAATACATCATTTGCATGAATAAATGGAAAACAGAAAAAGTTACCAACGTCATCATTTGGAATGCTGGAAAAAAATCCACGTTCTGCATAAATAAGCGTTTCTGTCTCCGCTTTTAATTCAAATCCGTAACGTAAGCGCTTAAATTTTGGCTCGATGGAAATGGACCAATAATCAAATAATGCAGTAGAACCGGTTTTTTTCATCGGTGCACTTGAAGAAATCCACTTCCCGTCTGTCCATTCATAAGGATCACCATAAATAAGAGTGGTACTTTGAACATCGTCTCTTTTCGTACGTATTCGGATGTGAATCGTTTTTTCATCGTAAGCGTATGCGTAATTATCTTTTGGCCTATGATAGATGGCGTCTTTAAACATATAAAAAATCCCCCTTTACTATCTCTATGCATAGTGTTCCCTTAAGTATAATAATAAAGCATATGTTGCAAACGATTGCTTTTTGCATAGCTTTAATATTGCTTATAAGAGTAGTATTCATTTCGTATAAAGTCAATGTATAAAGAGTGTAGTAATAATATTTTAAAATTAATATTTGCAAAATGAATAAAAGAATGTATAATGATAGACAAATAGCGCAAACGTTTTCATAGATTGAGATATTGTTTGCGCTTCTATTAAACTATTCAATGCAAACGTTTTCAATTAGTAAGGTACATATACAATTCAGGGAGGTTTTTGGGATGAAGAAAGCATTATCATTATTAACGGTTTCAGCATTATCAATTGGTATGTTATCTGCATGTGGACCGAAAGATTCAGGAAAAAAAGAAGAAAGTAAAGCAAAAAAAGATTACGATCTACTCGTTTGGGAAGATGATAAAAAAGGTGTTGGTTTAGAACCAGCAGTGAAAAGCTTTGAGGAAAAATATAAAGTAAAAGTAAAAGTTGTTGAAATGCAAATGACAGATCAAGTGAAGAAGTTACGCCTTGATGGACCAGCGGGGACGGGACCAGATGTTGTAACATTGCCACATGATCAAATCGGAAATGCAGTAACAGAAGGTTTACTTTCTGAAGTGAAAGCTGATGATTCTATAAAGAGTAAATTTACTGATTCATCAATAGAAGCACAGACATATAACGGAAAATTATATGGTTTACCAAAAGCAATTGAGACACCAGTCTTTATTTACAATAAAAAACTAATGCCAAAAGCACCAGAAACGATGGACGAGCTGTTTAACTTCTCAAAAGAATTTACGAAAGATGGCAAGTACGGATTTTTAGCATTAGGAGATAACTTCTACTTTGCTAATGCATTCATGGCAGGTATGGGTGGTTATGTGTTTGGTGAAAAAGATGGAAAGCCAAATGCAAGTGATGTTGGATTAAATAATAGCGGAGCAGTACAAGGTGCTGAGTATCTTCAAAAATGGTACAAAGAAAAGTTATTCCCGAAAGGTATTATCGGTGAATCTGGTGGACCTGCTGCTGATGGGCTATTTAATGAAGGAAAAGCAGCATCTATCATGAACGGACCTTGGGCGTTCCAAGCAATGGAAAAGAACGGAATTGATTATGGCGTTGCTCCAATGCCGAAATTACCAAATGGTCAACCAATGAAAACGTTTGTTGGGGTTAAAGGATGGCATGTAACAAGTTTCTCTAAACAAAATGATTTAGCTACAAAGTTCACTGAATGGGTAACGAATGAAGAAAACGCAAAAATTCGATTTGAGAAGACGAAAGAAATTCCTCCAGTAAAAGCAGTAATGGAAGATCCAATTATTAAAGATAACGAAGCTGCAAAAGCAGTTGCAACACAATCTGAAAATGGAATTCCAATGCCAAACATTCCAGAAATGCAAGAAGTATGGAAACCAGCTGGAGATGCGCTTCAATTAGTTGTTACGGATAAAGAGGCACCAAAAGCAGCACTTGATAATGCAGTGAAGCAAATTAAAGGTAATATTGAGGCAAATCATAGTAAGAAAAAATAAGGTGAAATTCGTGCCTCTAATATGAGGGGCACGAATTCTCTCCCAAGAAAAAAGGGGGAAGGAACATGCAAACATCTATGGAACCAGCAAACGGCTTAAACGGTTCAAAACATAGGAAAATGGCAACCATGTTATCAATTATTCCAGGCGTGGGCCAAATGTATAATAAACAATTTGTAAAAGGTCTTATTTTTCTAGTATTAACAGGTTCATTTATTGTAGCCTTTGCTGATTTATTAAATATGGGATTATGGGGAATTGTAACGCTTGGTACAGAAGTTCCACGTGACCATTCTGTCTTTCTATTAGTAGAAGGAATCTTGGCACTCATTGTCATCGTGTTTGGACTCGGAATATATGCATTTAATTTATATGATGCATACCAAAATGGAAAGAAACGGGATATAGGAACACCGTTAAACTCTGTAAAAGAGCAATACCGTAATTTACTAGACCAAGGTTTTCCGTATTTAATGGTTTCACCAGGGTTTTTATTACTTATCTTTGTCGTTGTATTTCCAATCATTTTCGTAATTTTAATTGGATTTACGAACTATGATTTATATCATTCTCCTCCAGCTAAATTAGTAGATTGGGTAGGGTTTAAAAACTTTATTGATATCTTTACATTACCGATGTGGAGAGAAACGTTTTTAAGTGTATTTTCTTGGACTGTCATTTGGACATTCGTTGCAACGACATTACAAGTTGCGCTTGGTATTTTCTTAGCGATTATCGTAAATCAGCCTGGTATTAAAGGGAAGGCGATTATTCGAACAATCTTCATTTTACCGTGGGCGGTCCCAGCATTCGTATCTATTCTTGTTTTCTCTGGTATGTTTAATGAAACATTTGGAGCAATTAACAATCAAGCATTAGCTTTATTCGGAATTGAAAAGATTGCTTGGATGACAGATCCATTTTGGGCGAAGATTGCTTTAATTATGATTCAAACGTGGCTTGGATTCCCGTTCGTCTTTGCAATGACAACAGGTATACTGCAATCGATTCCAGGAGAATTATACGAAGCGGCTACAGTAGATGGAGCTACAGCTTGGCAACAGTTTCGTAAAATTACATTGCCACTTGTTCTATATGCAACAGCACCAATATTAATTACGCAATATACGTTTAACTTTAATAACTTTAGTATCATCTATCTATTTAACGGCGGAGGTCCTGCTGTAGCTGGACAAGACGCAGGTGGAACAGATATTTTAATTTCATGGATTTATAAGTTAACGATGACTTCCGCGCAGTACGGAAAAGCAGCAGCTCTTACAATGATCTTATCGTTAATCGTTATTACAGTTGCGTTATGGCAATTTAAGAGAACAAAATCATTCCAAGAAGAGGATATGATGTAAATGAATATTAAAAGACAAAAGATGTTACGTCTCTCATTAAGTTATCTCGTTATTTTCGTAATGTGTGCCATCATTTTCTATCCATTATTATGGATTATTGGCTCATCGTTTAATCCGGGTGATAGTTTATCTGGATCAAGTATTATTCCGCAAAATGCAACGCTAGATCATTATCGTAAGTTATTAGATTTAGAGAATAGTAATTATTTACTATGGTATAAAAACACATTAAAAGTAAGTGTTTTAACGATGATTTTTTCAGTGTTAGCAATTAGTTTTACTGCTTATGCATTTTCGAGATACCGTTTTGTTGGAAGAAAAAATGGTTTGTTAACATTTTTAATTTTGCAAATGATTCCAAACTTTGCAGCGTTAATCGCTTTATACGTATTAGCACAGTTAACAGGATTAATTGATACGCACCTTGCATTAATTTTAATTTATGTAGGCGGGGCAATTCCAATGAATACATGGCTTATGAAAGGGTATTTTGATACGATCCCGAAAGAATTGGATGAGTCAGCTCGTATGGATGGAGCAGGACATTTCCGTATTTTTTGGCAAATCATTATGCCACTTGCAAAGCCAATCGTAGCGGTTGTAGCGTTATTTACTTTCATCGGCCCATTTACAGATTTTATTTTAGCGAGTATTATTTTGCGCACACCAGAAAATTATACGTTAGCAGTTGGATTATATGAAATGGTGGCGAAGAAATTTGGGAATGAATTTACAACGTTCGCAGCGGGTTCCGTATTGATTGCAATCCCAATTTCAATTTTATTCCTATCACTACAAAAATACTTTATCTCTGGTTTAACTGCTGGAGGTACGAAAGGATGAAAAATGGGACATTATGTCCCATTTTTCTTTTCATCTTCCTATAAAACATTTTATTGGGAGATGAAAAGAGATTTGACATCCCATATGAAAAGAAGTGAAATAAATAGTATATTATAGTATAGGAAAAAAGAGCTCTATCCCTTACAATACATGAAGAGGGAGAATATGATAGGTTTTACAAGATAGAATCAATGAAAGTTTATGACTTCCCCTATTACTTGCAACGGGTGCAAGATGAAAATATATAAAATGGCAGAGAAGTGAAAGGAGGGGGATTTTTATGACAGTTACAATTAAAGATGTGGCGAAGAAAGCGAATGTAGCACCATCTACCGTTTCTCGTGTAATTGCTGATAATCCAAGTATAAGTGAAAAAACAAAGCGTCGTGTTCGGAAAGTAATGAGTGAACTAGGGTATCATCCTAATTTAAACGCAAGAAACCTAGCTAACCAAACAACAAAAACACTTGGCCTTGTTATGCCAAGTTCTGCAAGTAAAGCTTTTCAAAATCCGTTTTTCCCAGAAGTTATAAGAGGGATTAGTTCGTTTGCACATGTGGAAGGGTATGCACTTTATATGTCGACAGGTGAAACGGAAGATGAAATTTTTAATGGTGTTGTAAAGATGGTGCAGGGGCGCCAAATTGGTGGCATTATTCTTTTATATTCAAGA
This sequence comes from Bacillus cereus group sp. Bc010, assembly GCF_027716745.1. Classification (NCBI taxonomy): domain Bacteria; kingdom Bacillati; phylum Bacillota; class Bacilli; order Caryophanales; family Bacillaceae; genus Bacillus; species Bacillus cereus group sp. Bc010. The sequence goes on along the minus strand of NZ_JAQFUY010000009.1, from coordinate 1,999 downwards.
GAGAATGATCGGATTATTCAATATTTACATAAACAAAATTTCCCGTTCGTATTAATCGGGAAACCATATGATCGTAAAGAAGAAATTACATATGTAGATAATGACAATTATACAGCTGCAAGAGAAGTAGCAGAATATTTGATTTCATTAGGTCATAAACAAATCGCGTTCATCGGCGGTGGATCAGATTTACTTGTAACGAGAGATCGTTTGGCTGGTATGAGTGATGCTTTAAAATTGGCAGATATTGTATTACCAAAAGAGTATATTTTACATTTTGATTTCTCAAGAGAGAGTGGTCAACAAGCTGTGGAGGAATTAATGGCGCTAAAGCAACCACCGACAGCAATTATGGCAACGGATGACTTGATTGGACTTGGTGTGCTAAGTGCACTTTCTAAAAAAGGATTCGTTGTACCGAAGGATGTTTCAATTGTAAGCTTTAATAATGCTTTATTATCAGAAATTGCGAGTCCGCCACTTTCGACAGTTGATGTGAATATATACCAGCTAGGATATGAGGCAGCAAAAGCTTTAGTTGATAAAGTTGAGAATGCGGAGTCTACTGCAAAGTGTATCATTATTCCGCATAAATTATTGAAGCGTCAAACTTGCGATCATTATGCAAAAAAAAGCTAAGAGTTTAACTCTTAGCTTTTTTTTTGTAGAAAGGCTTCTAAACGGTCACAGCCTTCTTTTAAAGTTTCAATACTATACGCATAGGACAAGCGAAGGTAGCCTTCCCCATATTCAGAGAATGCTGTTCCGGGAACGACGGCAAGTCCAGCTTCTTTCACAAGATCAAGTGCAAAATCAAATGATGAAGATGTTAAATGACCAACATATGGGAATAAGTAAAATGCACCTGTTGGTTTTTCAACTGTTAAGCCCATTTGAGTGAGTCTATTATATACGTAATCACGGCGTTTTTTGTATTGATGACGCATCATTTTTGGTGCATCTTCAGCAGCTGTTAATGCTTCAATTGCAGCATATTGAGCGATTGAAGTAGCGCACGTTACGTTGTATTGATGAACTTTTAATATATGCCCAGCTAAATAGTTTGGTGCGAATAATAGACCGATACGCCAGCCAGTCATAGAATGTGATTTTGATAAACCGTTAATGACGATAGTCTTTTCGCGCATTTCTGGGAAATGAGCGATCGATGTATGTGTTTGTTCATATACAAGTTCGCTATAAATTTCATCAGAAAGGACGAAAATATTTTTATCTTTTAAAACATTTACAATATCCTGTAGTTCTTCTTTTGATAAAGTTACACCAGTTGGATTAGAAGGATACGGCAGTACGACGCATCTTGTTTTTTCTGTAATGGCATTTTTTAGTGCATCGGCTGTTAAACGGAAGCCAGTTTCACGAACATCTATAAATACAGGGGTTGCACCGCATAATCGAATAATCGGCTCGTACCCTGGATAAATAGGGGCAGGTAAGATGACTTCTGTTCCTGGCTCTAAAATCGTTCGAAATGCAACATCAATTGCTTCACTAGCACCGATTGTAACGATGGTTTCGTTTTCAGGTGAATAATGTAAATCGTAGTTATCTTTTACAAAGTTACAAGCTGCCTTGCGTAATTCTAGTAAACCAGCGTTATGTGTATAGCTTGTATAATTTTCTGTAATAGCCCGTTTTGCCGCTTCTTTTACGAGAGAAGGTGTAGGAAAATCAGGTTGTCCAATTGTTAAAGAGATAAGATTATCATAGTTTTGAATCATGTTAGAGAATTGACGGATTCCAGAAATTTGGATGTCCTTTACTCTAGGGTTAATGAATTGTTCCATTGTATCTCCCTTTCTTCCGTTTGAAAATTAAGTTCATTTTAACATATTTTCTATCATTTCGCTTGCGTATATGGTATGTAGAAAGAGAGGGATAATAGAAAAAAAGCCGCTGTATGGTCATCTCCCTGTCAAGTAGACAGTCATAAAAAGAGTATTATGCCACGGCCTTTTCCCGATATTCTATCGGGGAA
>NZ_JAQFUY010000008.1:0-152544 GCF_027716745.1 Bacillus cereus group sp. Bc010 | reverse complement strand
GTCTCACGTACGGTGTGGACCGGGGGAAAAGCCACTCTTAACAGGTAATGCTGAAGAATTGGCTTACCTATCGGTATAACTATTGGTGTTGTTTCTGTTGTCTCTAGTCATGTATTTGCAGACAATTTAATTGAGTCAGTTCAAGGTCAATTGGAAAGAGAGGCAATGGGAAATATCCTTATTACAAGTTCCATTCATGACGAAGGGAACGTTGAAAAGCAGCTACAATCTATTAAGGACATAAAAGGATCGAAAAAAGGTTATCAATTAGATGGAAGACTCCAAAATATTAACGGAGTGGACGCAGCATCTATATTCATGAAAAATATAAAAGATGATAAATTTTTTAGCTCAACTAAAATTTCAATAGAAGGGGTAGATACCTCTCTTAACTCTAGATCCTATATGATATCTGAAGGGCGTGATTTAGCTCTATCGGATGCAAAGGGGAAAAAAGCAATTCTTTTGGACAGCTATAAGAAATTAGGTGTAAAAGTCGGTGATACAGTTGACATTCAAATTGGAAATGAATTAGTAAACTGCGAAATTATAGGTTTCTTTAAATCTGGTGTAGTTAAAACCGTTGGCATCCGTATTCCAACTGAAACATTAGCTACATATGGGAAACCAAGCCGAATTACTTATTCCTTAGATAGTGATCCTAAAAAAACAAATACTATATTAACAGAATTAAATGAAAAACTTCCTGGTTCAGCAATGGCATATTCAATTGCTGCTACAGCAATCGATAGTCTTCAGTATATTATTCAAATGCAAAGTGCTTTCTTCTCAATTGTAGCGTTGTTCGCATTTTTAACAGCTGTTCTTACAATTGGAAATCAAGTTGTCATTCGCTTAATGCAACAGACACGAGATGTTGCTATTATGAAAACAGTTGGTATGTCTTCTAGTAATTTGATGAAGTCTATCTTATTAGAAAACACGATTATCTCCCTATCAGCTGGATTAGTTGGCGCTGGAATTGCCCTAGCCTTTTCAGGTATCACTTTACGCTTCTTATTCCAAATGCCGATGAAAATAGATATGACTTGGTCCATTTTAGGCATACTTTTATCTGTTATAACAACAATAATTGTTGTATGGATAGCAGCAAAACAATCATTATCGGCTAAACCTATACACCTTTTACAAAATAAATAAAGAAAGAAAAAAGTGTATTTTGATTATCTAGTCAAAATACGCTTTTTCTATTTTCTTTAAAACAACACATATCCTATGTTTATCAGGTTAAAATTAAAGAATACCCCAGAACGAAAATCTGGGGATCCCTCCCTCACATGCTTGTTCCCATTTAAAAACTGGATTAGATTAAACCTAGTTGATTTAAACGTGTTTCTTATCTCTTATCTTTCTAATTTATTGATTAATAAAATGTAGACTGATCATTAGGTTTTATATTATAAATAGTTTTTATTAAAATAAAGTATTAGACTCAATAGTAGCTATGTAATTATTATACAGTTAATAAGAACAATTCTGAGAAGATGTACGTAGTAATAAAATGGGAGAGGAATAATTTGAATCAAAATAAACCGATAGAAACAGAAGAAAAAATATCTATCATACAAAAAATGAAAAAATGGGCTAGAAACTAAAAAAAAACAACTTCTTGTACTTTATTTGGCATATCGAGATGAAAGAGTCCCTTGGTATGCTAAATTATTTACAATGCTTGTTGTTGCGTATGCTTTTAGTCCTATAGATTTAATCCCAGACTTCATTCCAATCTTGGGGTATCTTGATGATTTGATTCTTGTACCATTAGGTGTATACTTGGCATTAAAACTGATTCCTAAAGAAGTGTTGGAGGATTGTAAAAGAAAGGTAGAGGAAAGACAGATAACAAGCAAACCAAAGAATTGGATAACAGGCATTATTATCATTACTCTCTGGATCCTTGTCTTTGTATGGGCTGTAAAAATTGCAAACCTGATTATTTTCAGGATGAAAGAATAAAGAAAGCTACAGAGTATATACAGCTAGATATGGAGGTATTAATGAGCTCTCTCCAAACAGGACAAACATATGGAATATCCGATGCCTATGTAGGTATGACTGATAAAGTACTAACCCGTGTGATTTTTATAAATTAATATATGTATTATCTTATAAAAAAACTCAGCAGGATTTATTCTGATGAGTTTTTTGTTTATATAATTTATCAATAATTATTCTTTTTTCTCCAGCTGATAGGAAAGAATAACGACACCTGAACTGGTCGTTCTTGTTTCTATAAGTTTTAATGCTTTCGTATTGCTCTGGTCTTTAAAGAGACGCTTTCCGCTTCCTACGATAACGGGATTGACCATAAAATGATATTCATCAATGAGGTCGTGTTGCATCAATGTTTGTATAAGCTCACCACTACCATAAATTAAAAGGTTCTGACCGGGCTGTTCCTTCAGTTTCGATATTTCTTCTACAATATTACCCTTGATAAGATTTGCATTCCATTCGGTTTCTTCTAAAGTTGTTGAGGCAACAAATTTAGGCATGCTGTTCATCTTATCAGCAAAACCTTCTTCATCAGTCATAGAAGGCCAGGCAGCTGCAAAACCTTGATAGGTTACTCGCCCTAGTAGAAGCGCTTCACTTTCAAACAGTAAATTGGATTGAAACTTTGCCACTTCTTCATTGAAATATGGAGCAGTCCAAGCTGGTTCCTCCATGACACCATCTAGTGAGAGGTACATCGATACAATTATTTGTCCCATTTTGTTCTCCTTTAGTTTTAAATTGAGATTTTTACATATTGGTAACACAATTATTAATTCTCCAACTAGAGAAATTCTCCCTTTTTAATAGTTTCGACAAAATGTATTTATGTATGTTTTGGAATAATCTAATATATATTAATAACTTTGAAATATTGTATAACTTCTAATTTTTATGCATTATTGTTTAGCGTTGCTTATTGTGCTAACGAATCAGGATAGTGTGGCGACCGACTAAATAGTTGCTTATCCTCAATTATTAGAAGGGAAGTTTTATCATTTCGCGAATTGATTAGACATAGACGAGTGCTATAATTTTCTATATATACATAAAGAGGTGACTACGCATGAATCAAAGACCGTCAGAAGAAGAATACGCTGGGAGCTCCGGCGAATATATCCGTTTGGTGCCAGACGGTAATATCATTGACATTTTGCTCGCCCAAGAAAAGCAAATGACCGAGCTCCTGGCATCGTTGACCGAAAGCCAGGCCGCATATCGGTATGCGGAAGGAAAATGGACACTGAAAGAAGTCGTGGGCCACATTACAGACGCGGAACGCGTTATGACCTACCGCCTGCTCCGGTTCGCAAGAGGGGACCAGACGCCTTTGACCGGTTTCGATCAGGAATTATTCATACCTCCTTTCGGAAGCTGGACAACCGCGCAATTAGCCGAAGATTACCGGGCCGTACGGCAATCAACGATTACATTGCTGTGCGGGCTACCAGCGGAGGCGTGGATCCGCAAGGGCACAGCCAACAACCTAAGCATTACGGCGCGCGCCCTCGCGTACGGCATTGCAGGACACGAGCTTCATCACATGGGGGTTATCCGAAACCGGTACTTGAGTTAATCGTCGGCAGAGGCCTTTGGAATGGAACTAACACCACTCATACAACCTTAGATACCGTTCTTATTAGGGTCCCGCCCCACAACCATCAACTTAAGGATTTAGACTATTTTTGAAATAAAAAGCACGTTACTATTCTCTTATGTTAATGAGAAAGGGTAACGTGCTTTTTATGAATATGCACCAAAAACAAGAGTTATATCGATTTTTCTCATTTTGGGGTATTTGTTTTTCTTAGATTGAGGGTGACGGGGCACTACTCTATAATGATCAAATTAAAATTAAAAATAGTTATAGAGACTCCATTTCTCGGAAATGTTGTAACTATTAAGTTGTAAAAAGAACCGTAGTTTTTCATTTTTGAAAAGGCGATGGTCTTTTTTAGTTGTAGCAAAGTTATGATGCGAGGAAGTTTTTTTGATTAATCAAAAAAACTTGATTAACTAGTTGCATAAAGAACGAATCAGAGTATATACTATAAACATCAAAAAAACTTGATGAAAGGAAGTGAACTACAGTGGTACAAGATTTTCAGCTCTATGAGAAAAAGTTTAAAGCGTTGGCGGATCAGAAACGTCTAGAAATCATGTATGAACTTTGTCAGCGAGGCCAGACGTGTGTATGTGATTTAACAGAGATTTTTGAAATGACACAATCTAAGTTGTCCTATCATTTAAAGATTTTATTAGATGCAGGTTTAATTGTAAAAGAAACAAAAGGTACGTGGAGTTATTATGATTTAAATGATACGGAAGTGAATAATTTATTATCAGAAGAATTGTGCTGTATCTTTAGAAAAACAGGCAAAGGTAGCTGCTGTTAAAATTTTAATTTATTAATCAAAAAAAATTGATTAATGATATATAAAGAGGAGGAATAAGGTATGAGATATGTTCACGTTGGTATAAACGTTACGAATTTAGAGAAGTCTATTGAATTTTATGAAAAGGTATTTGGTGTTTCACCAGTTAAGGTGAAAACGGATTATGCAAAATTTTTATTAGAGACGCCAGGGCTTAATTTCACGCTGAACGTACGAGATGAGGTGAATGGAAACCAGGTAAATCATTTTGGTTTTCAAGTGGATACAGCTGAAGAAATCACATTACATAAAGAAAGATTAGAAAAAGAAGGTTTCTTTGCGCGTGATGAGATGGATACGACTTGTTGCTATGCAGTACAAGATAAGTTTTGGGTAACAGACCCTGATGGGAATGAGTGGGAATTCTTTTATACGAAAGCAGATAGTGATGTTCACAAAATTGAAGAGTCATCTTGTTGCACGACTTCAAATGAGGTAGCTAAAAATTCTTGTTGTTAATAGGAGATGGAAAATAAAATGAAACGTTTATCTTTTCTAGACCGCTATTTAACACTATGGATTTTTCTAGCGATGGCGGTTGGGATTGGTTTAGGGTTTGTGTTCCCTAGTGTAGTAGACGGACTGAATACATTACAAGTTGGAACGACGTCTATTCCGCTTGCTGTTGGTTTAATTGTAATGATGTATCCACCATTAGCGAAAGTTCGCTATGAAGAAATGGGCCGAGTATTTAAAGATGTAAAAGTGTTAGTTTTATCATTAGTACAAAACTGGATTATTGGTCCGGTACTTATGTTTGTGTTAGCAATTATTTTTCTTCCTGATAAACCAGAATACATGGTTGGTCTCATTATGATTGGGTTAGCACGTTGCATTGCAATGGTAATTGTTTGGAATGATCTAGCTGATGGTGATAAAGAATATGCGGCAGGTTTAGTTGCTTTTAATTCGGTATTCCAAATGTTATTTTTCTCGGTTTATGCATACGTGTTTGTAACCGTAATTCCAGAATGGTTAGGAATTGAAGGTGCTATTGTCGATATTACAATGATAGAAGTAGCAAAATCAGTGTTTATCTATTTGGGAATTCCTTTTATAGCAGGTATGTTGACGCGCTTTGTACTAGTTAAGTTAAAAGGAAGACAGTGGTATGAAAAGGTGTTTATACCTAAGATTAGTCCACTTACATTGATTGCATTACTATTTACGATCATCGTTATGTTCTCTTTAAAAGGAGAGATGATTGTTAGCGTGCCACTAGATGTGGTAAGGATAGCGATTCCGTTATTAATCTATTTTATTGTAATGTTTTTTGTTTCTTTCTTTATGGGAAGAAAGATTGGTGCAAACTATCCGGTGACTACAACATTAGCATTTACAGCAGGTAGCAATAATTTCGAGTTAGCGATTGCTGTAGCAGTTGGTGTGTTTGGTATTCATTCAGGCGCAGCATTTGCAGCTGTTATCGGTCCTTTAGTTGAAGTACCTGTCATGATTGCACTTGTAAACGTCGCTTTTTGGTTTAAGCGTAAATATTTTAATGACCAACCAGTATAATTTAAAAACAAAGGCGGAAAACAACATGGAAAATAAAAAGACAATCTATTTCTTATGTACAGGAAATTCATGCAGAAGCCAAATGGCAGAAGCATGGGGGAAACAATATTTAGGGGATAAGTGGAATGTGTATTCTGCGGGAATCGAAGCGCATGGAGTGAATCCAAACGCAATTACAGCAATGAACGAAGTAAATATCGACATAACAAATCAAACATCAGATATAATTGATGCAAATATTTTAAATCGTGCTGATTTAATCGTTACGCTTTGTAGTCATGCGGATTCTGTTTGTCCTTCGACACCTCCGCATGTGAAGCGTGTTCACTGGGGATTTGATGATCCAGCAGGAAAAGAGTGGTCCGAATTTCAACGTGTTCGTGATGAAATTGGTGAACGTATAAAGCGATTTTCTGAAATAGGGGAGTAAATAAAGGAAAGAGTCAACTCACTCGAGTAGGCTCTTTTTTTATGTGCTATGAAACTTCAAAATAGAACAATATTGCGTTAGCGGAATATGTAATAAACGCTTATCTAATCACGAAAAAAACGAGTCCATTCACGTTTTTCAGGTTATCTGATGAATAGGTGTATTTTTGTGAAAAAAATGTTTATAAAAAGTATTGAAATGTTCTGAAAATTAAATTATTATTATCCATGTAAACTACTAAGTAATCGTTTACATGGATGAATTAAGGGTTGAAACGAAACTGAAGTAAACGATTTCTTGAAAATTTAGAAAGAGTGATGAAATGGCTAAGTCTACAATTAAAGATGTTGCAATGGAAGCGAATGTGTCTACAGCTACAGTATCTCGGGTGTTAAACGATAGCGGATTTGTAAGTGACGACATTAAAGATCGTGTTCATTTAGCTGTGAAAAAATTGAATTATCAACCAAATGCGATTGCTAGAAGTTTAAAGCAAGATAAAACATACACGATTGGTGTTGTGATTCCAGATATAACAAACCAGTATTACATGACAATTTCAAAGGCGATTGAAGATATTGTACAGCAAAAGGGCTATAACCTTATTTTTTGTAGTAGTCACGAAAATCCTAAGAAAGAGGATAAATTGTTGCAGCTACTGGTGGAACAACGGGTAGATGCGATTGTATTGGCTACTGCTGGAGGTTGTGAAGAAAGAGTAAGAAGTATTCATCAAGCTGGTGTACCAATAGTTTTAGTTGATCGGACTGTTGAGATTGGAGATTCAAAATTAGATTCGGTTGTAGAAAGTAATTTTGAAAGTGCTTATAGATTAACGAGCTATCTCTTACAACAGGGGCATAGATCGATCGGTCTTGTAAATGGATTGTTAAACGTTAGTACAGGTAAAGAGCGCTATGAAGGATTTCAGAAAGCTTTAGAAGAGTTTGGGATTCAAGAAGATGAAAACTATACGTTTAATAGCACTTTCACAAGAGAAGGTGGTATGAAAGCAGTTGATTATTTTCTGAATTTCACTGAGAAACCGTCAGCGATTCTATCTTTGAACAATGAAATGGCATTTGGTGTTCTTCTTGAATTAACGAGGAGGGGTTACTCTGTACCAGAGGACATCGTGATTGCTTCTTTTGGTGATGTGGAAGCAGCACAATTATTACGAGCGCCTGGGATTATATCAGTCGCTCACAAACCATATGAAATGGGAGAAAGGGTAGGTGATATATTATTGAAACGTTTAAATCATGAAGAAGGTCCCTTTCATGAAATATTTACACCAAAGTTATTAATAGATGCACAAAGTATAAGTAGTTGAAACGTATTTTCGTTAAGTTAAAAATCGGAAGGGAGATAGAAATGCTAAAAGGAATACCGAAAATAATGAGTCCAGATTTAATGAAAGTTCTTTTAGAAATGGGGCATGGGGATGAGATTGTTTTAGCGGATGGCAATTTCCCCGCTGCCTCTTGCGGGACGCAGCTAATTCGATGTGAAGGTCATGGGGTTGTTGAAGTATTACAGGCAATTTTGCAATTCTTTCCACTCGATACGTATAGTAATCATTCTGTTTCGTTAATGAAGGTTGTAAAGGGGGATCATGTATCCCCCTCCATTTGGGAAACGTATGATGCGACAATTAAAAAATATGATACTCATTTTGATGGGTTTGAGATGATTGACCGCTTTGCGTTTTATGAGAGGGCAAAGAAGGCGTATGCGATTGTTGCAACGAGTGAGAGTGCTCTTTATGGCAATATCATTTTAAAAAAGGGTGTGGTTACGGATTAACGCATGATGAAACTAATATATTATTTGAATAAAAAATTGATAAGGTAGTAGGTGATAGGATGAGTGAATTGCTACTGAAAATGGATGGAATTAGTAAAGCGTTCCCTGGTGTGCAAGCGCTTTCTAATGTGCGGTTTGAATTGAAAAAAGGCGAAGTTCACGCACTTTTGGGAGAGAATGGAGCCGGAAAATCTACATTAATGAAAATTTTAACAGGGATTTATCAAAGGGATACTGGAACGATTGCATACGAAGGAAGAGAAATCGAGGTTCCCGATACAAAAGCAGCACAAAGACTTGGAATCAGTATAATCCATCAGGAACTTAATTTAGCTCCGCATTTAACGGTTGCCCAAAATATTTTTATTGGAAGAGAACCTAAAGGGCTATTTAATCTTTTTTTGGATGAAAAAGAACTAAATAACAGAGCAAAAAAACTATTTGAAAGGTTAAACATTCATCTAGATCCTAAAGAATTGGTAGGTGATTTGACAGTTGCGAAACAACAAATGGTTGAGATTTCCAAAGCCCTTTCCTTTGATTCGAAAATATTAATTATGGATGAGCCAACCGCAGCTTTAACGGATACGGAAATTGATGCATTGTTTGTTATGATTCGAAAATTACGACAAGATGGTGTGGGAATTGTATATATCTCTCACCGCATGGAGGAGCTTAAGAAAATTACGGACCGTGTATCGATTATGCGAGATGGTACATACGTAGGAACGATGAACACGAAGGATGCAACGATTGAACAAATTATCTCGATGATGGTTGGAAGGAAAATTGATAACAATCAAAAACCAGAAATGAAAGAGAGAACGAGAGAAAAAGTGTTTGAAGTAAAAAATTTAAAGAGAGGGAACACGATAAAGGATGTAAGCTTTGAACTGTATAAAGGGGAAATCGTTGGCTTTGCTGGATTGATGGGAGCTGGAAGAACAGAAGTAGCCCGTGCTATATTTGGGGCAGATCCACTTGATTCAGGGGAGATTTTTATTAAAGGAAAAAGACAGAATATTAAAAATCCTTATGATGCAGTGCAACATGGAATTGGATATTTATCTGAGGATCGAAAGCAGTTTGGACTTCTAGTTGGGATGGATGTCAAAACAAATATTGCAATGGCATCGATGAAAGATTATGTGAAACCTTTTGGCTGGATGCATGTATCTAAAGTGGATCAACAATCTGAGGAATTAATTAAGAGGTTAAAAATAAAAACACCATCAGGTAATCAATTAGTGAAAAATCTTTCAGGAGGGAATCAGCAAAAAGTTGTTATAGGCAAGTGGTTGACTAGAGATTCAGACATTTTAATCTTTGATGAGCCTACTCGTGGTATTGATATTGGGGCAAAAGACGAAATTTATAAGTTACTACACGATTTAGCACAGCAAGGAAAATCTATTATTATGATTTCCTCAGAACTTCCTGAAATTTTAAGAATCAGCCACCGCGTAATTGTTATGCGTGAAGGCAAAATAACAGGAGAATTGAAAAATGATGAAAAAGCATCGCAAGAAGCGATTATGACTCTTGCAACAAAACGCATTATGTAATGGATATTAACGGATGATAAAGGAGTGAACAAGAATGGAAATACAAAAGGTAGTCGAACTTCCAGTTGAAGGGAAGATGAGGAAAGGGATGAATTCAAATGCTCTTCAGCAGCTTCTAGCATTTGCAAGCTTAATTGTACTTGTTGTCATTTTTTCAATTGCTTCAGCTAATTTTCTGCAATTTGATAACATTATAGGCATCTTTTTATCAACAGCTGTTACAGGCATCCTTGCTTTAGGGGCAACGATGATTATCGTTACAAGTGGAATTGATTTATCCTGTGGAACCGTACTAACCTTGTCTTCTGTAATGACAGGTGTATTTGCTGTCAACTTAGGTTTACCAGTTTGGGTAGCTGTACTCGGAGGTATTTTAATAGGTGCCGTAGTAGGTTTAATTTCTGGAGCTGCAATTGCAAAGTTGAAGATTCCCCCATTTATTGCAACGTTAGCGATGATGATGATCGCGAAAGGATTGGCACTTGTTATTTCGAAAGCCACTCCAATTTATTTCACTTCTATACCAAGCTTTAACAAAATTGCGATGGGTTCTATTATTCCTGGCTTTGCTATTCCAAATGCTGTTTTCATCTTTTTTGGAATGGCTATTTTCGCAAGCTTAATTTTAAATAAAACGATTATCGGAAGGTATACATTTGCACTAGGAAGCAATGAAGAAGCGACCAGGCTTTCTGGAGTAAATGTTGATAAGTGGAAAATCATTATCTACATGCTTGCAGGTGTTTTTACTGGTGTTGCAGGGATTATCATGGCATCTCGTCTAAATTCTGCCCAGCCAGCTTTAGGTGCAGGATATGAATTAGAAGCAATTGCAGCAGTCGTCATCGGAGGAACTTCTTTAAGTGGTGGTAAAGGAACAATTCTTGGTACTGTTATCGGTGCATTAATTATGAGTGTGTTAACAAATGGTCTTCAAATCCTTTCCGTACCGCAAGAGTGGCAAACAGTAGTTGTTGGGGCGGTTATCTTATTAGCAGTTTACGCAGATGTGCTACGAAACAAAAAAGCAAAGAATTAACTACGATACTGTTTTTGAAATAAAACAATATATAGGGGGAGTTTTGGATGAAGAAAGCAAAAAAGGGCATCGTTTTATCGTCAATTCTCGCAATCTCAATGTTTATGGGAGCGTGTTCTTCAAACAATGCAAGCACGGGAAGTAAGGATAGTAATGCTCCTGCAAGGGATGATGGCAAGCGCTATGTTGCGATTATTTCAAAAGGTTTCCAACATCAGTTTTGGCAGGCAGTTAAAAAAGGGGCTGAGCAAGCAGCAGATGAGTATAAGGTGAATATTACATTTGTAGGTCCTGAAACGGAAGCGCAAGTTGATAAACAAGTTGAAATGCTCCGTAGCACACTTGATAAAAAACCAGATGCGATTGGTTTCGCGGCATTAGACTCTAAGGCAGCTCTTCCTTTGTTAGAACAAGCAAAAAACAAAAAAATTCCTGTTGTTGCGTTTGACTCAGGTGTTGAGGGAGATATACCTGTAGCAACAGCGGCAACAGATAATAAAGCAGCGGCAGCTCTTGCAGCTGAGAAAATGGCTGGATTAATTGGTGAAAAAGGAGAAGTAGCAGTAGTTGCTCACGACCAGACAAGTAAAACAGGTGTTGAACGCCGAGATGGTTTTGTAAATACAATCAAATCAAAGTATCCAAACATCAAACTTGTTGATATCCAGTATGGTAGCGGCGATCAATTAAAATCGACTGACGCTGCTAAGGCAATTATGCAAGCACACCCAAATGTAAAAGGTATTTTCGGTACAAATGAAGGGTCTGCGATTGGGGTAGTAAATGCTGTTAAAGAATTGAACAAAAAGAGTGTAGTAGTAGTGGGCTTTGACTCTGGAAAACTACAAATTGATGCGATTAAGAGCGGAGTAATGGCAGGTGCGATTACGCAAAATCCAATTGGAATTGGTTATGAAACTGTTAAAGCAGCTGTTGAGAACCTAGATGGGAAACAAGTATCCAAAACAATTGACACTGGTTTTTATTGGTACGATAAAAAGAACATTGATGATCCAAAGATTAAGGAAGTTCTATATCAATAAAATTTAAATCGAAACTAGCGGTGCAAATAAGAGAGAAATTGAGGTGCATACCATTGCCGAGTGTAATAAATGATTTGAAATTATATGCAAATAAGATTGTCCAAACGGGTCTTGTAGTAGGAGCAGGTGGAAATTTAAGTATGAGAGACGGAAATATGATGTATATCTCTCCTAGCGGTTTTGATTTGCAAGAGATAGAAGACCATGAGTGGGTATGTGTCAATATTGAAACTGGTGAGATATTGGATGATTTAAAACCATCTTCTGAAATATTAATGCATCTGGAATGTTTTCGTAAACGTCCTGATATAACAGCTGTTTTACATGCTCATCCAAGTTATTCGGTAGGTGTATCATGTACTGGTCATACCATTCCGAGTCTATTCCCAGATTTTCCAGCAATGATCAAAAGCGTATCTTATCTTGAATATATGATTCCGACTACAGAAGTATTGGCTAACGCTGTATCAAATGTGATTGAAGAAAATGATGTAGTCGTAATGAGGAATCACGGAGTACTTACGGTTGGTAAAACAATGAAAGAAGCATATTTTCTTATGCAAATTCTAGAAGAAGCGGCCAAAGTATATACGATTGCATCGACTGTGGGCGTGCCAAGAATTTTGACAGAGGAAGAATGTCACGAATTAAGAAATCTATCTTCTGAGAAATATAGATTACAACTACTAAAAGATGCGGAGTAATTGAAGTGTTTCCGAGGGGTGTGAAGGAATGGAAAAAGTTTGGGCTTTTGATTTAGGTGCATCTAATGGGCGTTTAATGGTAAGTGGATTTGATGGAAAACGCCTTTATCTTGAAGAAGTTCACCGGTTCTCCAATCGCCCTATTTACGCAACTGGTCATTATTATTGGGATATTTTAAGGATCTTCCAAGAAATGAAGAATGGAATAGGGAAAAGTATTCAAAACGGTCATAAGTCGATCGAAAGTTTATCTATCGATACGTGGGGCGTTGATTTCGGACTTCTTTCTGCAACAGGGGAATTGCTTAGCAATCCTTATTCTTATAGAGATCCGCATACAAATGATAGTTTAAAAGAAATCACGGAAGTCATTCCGAGGGATGTTTTGTTCTCTCGAACGGGGGTCACGCCAGCAGCAATTAATACGATTTGCCAGCTTTATACGATAAAAAAGAATAACCCAGATTTGATAGAAAAGGCAAAAACTCTATTATTAACACCAAACTTATTGAGTTATTTATTTTCCGGCGAAAAGGCGAATGAATATACGATTAGTACAACGACATCATTATTTCACATTCATGAGCGTAATTGGGATACCGCCATTATGACTAAGTTAAAGCTACCTAAAGAAATCATGGGAAATATTGTGATGCCAGGAACAACTCTCGGTCCGACACTTTCTTCCATTCATAACGAATTTGGCATGAAGCCTGTTAAAGTTATTGCTGGTGCAGGACATGATACAGCCTGTGCTCTTGCCGCACTGCCTATAAAGTCAGAATATTCTGCGTTTGTGAGTTGTGGTACATGGATCTTAATGGGAGTTCAAGTGAAGGATCCAGTCATTAATGAACAGGCTTTGGAATGGGGCTTTACAAATGAAGGAACGGCAGATGGCGAGTTTCGGCTACTTAAAAATATTATGGGGTTATGGCTCATTCAAGAATGTAGGGGGACTTGGGCAAAAGAAGGCAAGCTTTTTACTTACGAAGAAGAAGCAACGTTGATTCGAAATACAAAGCCATTTGCACATTTCATAGACCCAGATGATCCTTCTTTCTTCAATCCGGAAAATATGCTAAAACAAATCCGAGATTTCTGTATAAAGAGTGGTCAACAGTCGCCTGAAACGGAAGGGAGTTTCCTCCGCTGTATTTTGGAGAGTCTTTCATTCAAGTACAGATGGGTGTTAGAGAAGCTGGAAGTGTTAACTGGTAAGTCAATAGAAGTCATCCATATGGGCGGCGGTGGTATTCAAAATGATCTTTTTTGTCAATTTACCGCAAATGCGACTAACCGCCCAGTTGTAGCGGGACCAGTTGAAGCGAGTGCGATTGGAAATTCATTATCGCAATGGATTGCGCTAGGGAAAATAAAGGATTTAAAGGAAGGTAGAGAGATTGTTGAAAACTCGTTTCCTGTTAAACATTATCAACCTCAAAACCAATTAGAATGGCAGGAAGCATACGGCCGTTTTATTGAAATAATCGATAATAGTGTAGTAAGAAGGGAGCTTTAAAATGAAAACAGTTCATAATAGATTTTACAATACATTACCGAAAATCGGAATTAGACCAACGATTGATGGCAGAAGAAATGGTGTACGTGAATCTCTTGAAGATATGACGATGAATCTTGCAAAATCGGTAGCAAACTTAATAACTGAAAACTTGCGTCATTACAATGGCGAGGCAGTAGAATGTGTCATCGCTGATACATGTATTGGCGGTGTGGCAGAAGCGGCCAAAGCGGCTGAAAAATTTGCGGTAGAGGGAGTTGGTGTTTCTATTACTGTTACACCATGTTGGTGTTATGGTTCTGAAACGATGGATATGAATTCAGACATTCCAAAAGCAGTATGGGGATTTAATGGAACAGAACGTCCAGGGGCAGTGTATCTTGCAGCTGTCCTAGCTGCCCATAATCAAAAGGGTATTCCAGCTTTCGGCATATACGGGAAAGATGTGCAAGATTTAAGTGATACATCTATTCCTGAAGATGTGCAGGAAAAATTACTTCAATTTGCAAAGTCTGGTCTTGTCGTTGCTACTTTAAAAGGAAAATCGTATCTTTCGATGGGATCTGTATCTATGGGGATCGCCGGTAGTACCGTTAACCCCGAGTTTTTCCAAGATTATTTAGGAATGAGAAATGAATATATTGACATGTCTGAATTTGTTAGAAGGATAGATGAGGAAATTTATGATAAGGAAGAATATGAAAAGGCTTTAAATTGGGTGAAAGAGTATTGCCCAGAAGGTCCAGATAATAATGCGGAAGAAATGCAACGATCGAGGGAGCAAAAGAATAAAGACTGGGAAACTAGCGTTAAAATGACGTTAATTGCAAGAGATCTCATGGTTGGAAATCCGAAACTAGAGGAACTTGGCTATGGTGAAGAAGCGCTAGGACATAACGCGATTTCTGCTGGTTTTCAAGGCCAGCGTCAATGGACGGATCATTTCCCGAATGGAGATTTTATGGAGACGATTTTAAATTCTTCCTTTGATTGGAACGGAATTCGCCCGCCATACATTATGGCGACTGAAAATGATAGTTTAAATGGAGTTACGATGCTATTTGGTCATTTATTAACAAATACAGCTCAAGTTTTTGCAGATGTAAGAACGTATTGGAGCCCAGAGGCAGTAGAACGCGTGACAGGACATAAACCTGAAGGATTGGCGGCAAATGGATTTATTCATATGATTAACTCCGGTTCGGCTGCACTTGACGGGACAGGACAACAAACGAAAGATGGAAAGCCTGCTATAAAACCATTTTGGGAAATTACGGAGGAAGAAGCTCAAAAGTGTCTAGCAGCGACTTCCTGGAGACCAGCTTCAACAGGATATTTCCGCGGGGGTGGATTCTCAAGCGATTTCTTAACAAAAGGAAATATGCCTGTAACAGCAGCTCGTCTCAACCTTGTGAAAGGATTAGGACCTGTTTTACAAATTGCAGAAGGCTATACGGTTGAAATACCAGAAGAGATTCACGACGTATTGGATGGGAGAACCGATCCAACTTGGCCAACAACTTGGTTTGTGCCAAATATAACAGGAGAAGGTGCCTTTCAAGATGTTTACACAGTAATGAACAATTGGGGTGCCAACCACTGTGTAATAAGTTACGGTCATATTGGCGGTGATTTAATTACTCTTGCTTCCATGCTCCGAATCCCTGTCAATATGCATAACGTCAAGGAGGAGAACATATTCAGACCGAGTGCATGGGGCATGTTCGGTACAAAAGATCCAGAAGCAGCAGATTACCGTGCCTGCCAAAACTTTGGTCCATTATATCATTAATGTAAAAAGTCCCCCTGATCATATGTCGGGGGGTACTATAGAGCATATTTTTTCGCATTGGAATGAAAGTGTAAGATTTGTAGTGCTTACAAGAATCATAAGTAATAGGAAACTCTTAAACATACGGATACACACTATTTTCGTGTCCGAAATAATAGAACAATAAAAAACAATGGGGGTAAAAAGATGGTTAACAGTTTATGGAATGAAACAAATGCATCACAATTATCGCAAGGAGTAGACGAATTAGTGTATCGTTCAAATTTAATTGGAACAGACCGTGCTGTATGTAATTGGGGAGGCGGAAACACATCGGTAAAGACATTTGAAAAAGATTTCCGCGGCCGTGATATAGAGGTGATGTGGGTTAAGGGAAGTGGATCAGATTTAGCAACGATGAAAGCACAAAATTTTACGGGTTTAAGAATGGAAGACATTCGTTTATTAATGGAGCGGGAAGAAATGTCAGATGAAGAAATGGTAGAGTATTTAGCTCATTGTATGATTGACAGTAAGCATCCACGTGCATCTATCGAAACATTATTACATGCTTTTTTACCTTTTAAACATGTGGATCATACACATCCAGATGCCATTATTAGTCTTTGCTGTGCACATAATGGAAGACAAATTGCGGAGGAGATTTACGGCAATCGTTTCGTTTGGGTTCCGTATGTGCGACCTGGATTTACGTTATCTAAAATGATTGCAGAAGGTGTGAAAAATAATCCAAATGCTGAACTCGTGTTAATGGAAAAACATGGCCTAGTCGTTTGGGGAGATACGGCGAAGGAAAGTTATGAAAGAACAATTGCAGTTATTAATGAGGCAGAACAATATATGAATGAACGAGTGAATGAAAGTACTATATTTGGAGGTCAAAAATACGATGCCCTTTCAGTAGAAGAGCGTAGAAGCATTCTTGCAAAAGTAATGCCGATTATTCGCGGGGCAGTTAGCGACGAAAAGAAAATGTTATTATCCTATGACGATACAGATGAAGTACTTCAATTTGTGAACAGCTACAATGCACGAGAGCTTTCGCAAGTTGGAGCAGCTTGTCCTGATCATTTAGTTCATACAAAGCGCAGTCCTCTTTATATTGATTGGGATCCGCAAACAAAAAATGTGGACGGATTAATAGAGAGTATTAAATCTGGTGTTAAAAACTTTAAAGATGAGTATAAAGCTTACTTTGAACGTAACAAATATGAAGGAGACAAAATGTTTGAATCTGCACCTCGCGTTATTTTAATTCCTGGTATCGGTATGGTGAATACCGGTAAAAATGTGGCGATGTCAAAAGTAAGTGGTGCGCTGTATCACAGGGCAATTTCGGTAATGAAAGGTGCTACAACACTTGGACGTTTCGTTTCTTTAAATGAAAATGAATCTTACAATGTGGAGTACTGGCCGTTAGAGTTATATAAATTATCGTTAGCACCCGCAGAAGCGGAATTCTCTCGCAAAGTTGCGTTTATTACAGGTGGCGCTGGTGGAATTGGAAGTGAAACGGGACGCCGCCTCGTTTCAGAAGGTGCGCATGTCGTACTTGCTGATTTGAACTTTGAAGGAGCAGAAAAAGTTGCGGCTGAAATTAACGAGAAGTATGGCGAAGGTCGTGCGCTCGCGGTGAAAATGGATGTAACAAAAGAAGAAGAAGTAAAGGCGACATTTGAGCAGGCAGCTCTTACTTACGGAGGCGTTGATAGTATCGTGAATAATGCAGGACTTGCGACGTCTAGTCCATTCGATGAAACAACGCTTCAAGAATGGAATTTAAATATGAACGTGCTCGGAACAGGCTACTTTTTAGTAGCACGTGAAGCGTTCAAGCAAATGAAACAGCAAGGCATTGGTGGGAATATGGTATTTGTCGGCTCGAAAAATTCTGTGTATGCCGGAAAAAATGCTTCGGCATACAGTTCTGTAAAAGCACTCGAAACGCATTTAGCGAGATGTATTGCAGCTGAAGGCGGTGAGTATGGTATTCGCGTAAATTCAGTTCTTCCCGATGCGGTATTGCAAGGGTCAGCTATTTGGGGTTCAAAGTGGCGTGAAGAACGTGCCGCAGCATATGGTATCGAACCGGATCAATTAGAGGAACATTACCGTAAACGTACAACATTATTAGTTAATATCTATTCGAGAGACATTGCTGAATCGATTGCTTTCTTTGCCTCCTCAAAGGCAGATAAAACAACGGGATGTATGATTACAGTGGATGGTGGTGTAACAGCAGCATTTACGAGATAACTATTACGTTTGTGAAAAGGTATTTCAAAAGAAGTATAAGAGGAAAATGTTTTTTGCCTCTTATACTTCCATATAAAAGAACAGCGAATTTCAAAGAGAGAATAGAAGAAGTCAATGTGCAGAAGGGGCCATTTTACATTCGCTTTTCAAAAGGGGATGGAAATTTGAAACTGAGAAACGTATTAACAGGGGGATTGCTTTTTAGTACTTTATTATTTTCTTTAGGAGGCACTGGAGAGTTTAGTAAAGCAAAAGCAACATCACCTATTACGATTGAAACTCCAAAGCCAGAGGGAAAGAAACTATCACTTTGGTACAACGAGCCAGCAAAAGATTGGGAAAAACAAGCATTGCCAATCGGTAATGGCTATATGGGTGGAATGGTCTTTGGCGGAGTCCAGCAAGAACGTATTCAGTTTAATGAAAAAACGCTTTGGACTGGTGGACCAAGCAGTACGAGTGAGTATACGTACGGGAATCGTGATGGGGCAGCGAGTCACTTAAGTAGCATTAGAGAAAAGTTATCAAAAGGTGATAAATCAGGAGCAGAAAGGGAATCTACTCAATTTCTCACAGGACTTCAAAAAGGCTTTGGTTCCTATCAAAATTTCGGGGACATATACTTAGATTTTAATATGCCAGATGCGTCTTCATTTTCTAATTATCGCAGGGAATTAAACTTAAATGAGGGAATTTCTACGGTGTCCTATAACTATAAAGGTGTTCAATATAATAGGGAATATTTTGCAAGTTATCCTGATCGCGTTATGGTCATGCGTTTAACTGCTAGTGAAGCGAAACAGCTTTCATTAGATGTTAGACCAACGAGTGCACAAGGAGGGCAAGTAACGTCCAAAGATAACAAAATTACGATAAAAGGACAAATAGCGAATAATGGAATGAAATATGAATCGGAATTTAAAGTACTAAATGAGGGCGGGACATTAACAGCAGAGAATGGAAAAATTAAAGTAGCAAATGCAGATAGTTTAACAATTATTATGACTGCAGCTACTGATTATGAAAATAAATATCCTACTTATAAAGGGGAAGATCCACATCAAAAAGTTGAAAAAATCATGTCCGCTATTTCTAACAAGAGTTATGAGGTTTTAAAATATACACATATAAAAGACTATTACTCTTTATTTAATCGTGTTTCTTTAAATTTAGGAGGGGAGCAACCATCCGTTCCAACAAATGAACTACTAGCATCTTACAGTAAAGAAAACAGTAAGTATTTAGAAGAATTATTTTTCCAATATGGAAGATACTTGCTCATTTCTTCTTCAAGACCAGGAACGCTGCCTGCAAATCTGCAAGGGGTATGGAATAATTCGAACACACCACCGTGGGAAAGTGATTATCATTTTAATATTAATTTGCAAATGAATTATTGGCCTGCAGAAGTGACAAATCTGTCTGAAACAGCTGAGCCATTAATGGATTATGTTGATTCATTAAGAGCACCAGGAAGAGTTTCGGCGGAAAAACATTTCGGTGTTACAGGCGGCGGGTGGACCGTTAACACGATGAATAATCCATTTGGATTTACTGCGCCTGGATGGGGATTAGGCTGGGGATGGGCACCTAGTGCGAATGCCTTCATTGGTCAAAACCTTTGGGAGCATTACAAGTTTACGGATGATAAACAATACTTACAAGAAAAGATTTATCCGATACTGAAAGAAGCGGCAGAGTTTCATAGTAAGTTTTTAGTAGAAGATCAAAATAAGAAGTTAGTTGTTTCTCCATGCTGGTCTCCAGAGCTTGGTGGAATTTCTAATGGATGTGCCTTTGACCAACAGTTAGTATATGAATTGTTCTCTAATGTAATTGAAGCGAGTGAAGTTTTACAGGTTGATAATGTATTTCGGGATGAGTTAAAGGCGAAAAGGGATAAATTATTCCCGCCAATTCAAATTGGTAGATATGGTCAGGTGCAAGAGTGGAAGGACGATATAGATGATCCTGGTGAAACACATAGGCATATATCCCAGTTAGTTGCGCTATATCCAGGAAGTATGATTAATCACAGTACACCGGAATGGCTTGAGGCTGCTAAAGTTACTTTAAACCATCGTGGTGACGAGGGGACAGGTTGGAGTAAAGCGAATAAAATTAATTTATGGGCACGTTTGTTAGATGGTGACCATGCGTATAAAATCCTGCAAGGTCAACTGACAGGAAGTACGCTCAGCAACTTATTTGATACGCATCCGCCGTTTCAAATTGATGGGAATTTTGGCGCAACATCAGGAATTGCTGAAATGTTAATTCAAAGCCATACCGACTCCATTCAACTATTGCCTGCACTTCCGAAAGCTTGGAAGGACGGTTCTTATAAAGGACTAAGAGCACGCGGTGCATTTACGATTGATG
Source organism: Bacillus cereus group sp. Bc010 (assembly GCF_027716745.1). Classification (NCBI taxonomy): domain Bacteria; kingdom Bacillati; phylum Bacillota; class Bacilli; order Caryophanales; family Bacillaceae; genus Bacillus; species Bacillus cereus group sp. Bc010. The sequence goes on along the minus strand of NZ_JAQFUY010000008.1, from coordinate 132,036 downwards.
CGAACTGGAAAAATGGTATGCCTACAGTTATTCAGGTGACTTCTGATCATGGAAACGATGTAAAGTTAAAAAGTCCGATGTTCAATACATCGTTTACTGTGACAAGAGTCGGTACGAATACACCGGTGCCATTTACGAAGGATGGCGATACGATTTCATTTAAAACGGAAGCGGGTAAAAAGTATAAAATTGAGTCTATGCTTAGTTTCGATCTAGAATCTCCGAGCAGTGTAACAGCAGGAAATACAGTTAAGGTAAAGGCAAACTTATCAAACTTTGGTACGTTGAAATCTTCATCTGGAGAAGTGGTTGTAAAGGCTCCAGAGAGCTGGAATGTGAAGCCAATTAAAGTAGCTTTTGAAGGCGTTGAACCAGGACAGTCAAAAACAATTGAGGCAGATTTACCTGTCCCTATTGATATAGTTGCTAATAAGTATGCCATTGAAGCGGAAGTAAACACAGATAGCGGGACGGTTCGTCAATCCAATCAAATAGAAGTAACGCCAGCAGTAAAGTTAATTTCGGCAAATATTGACCCAAATCCAATTAGTAGCGAAGGTGGTTCGACTACATTAAAGGTAAAGGTTCAAAATGAAATGAAGGAAAAAGTGACACCTGGAAAAATTGAATTGCAATTACCAGAAGGCTGGAATGCACAGCCAATAGCAACAGACTTTCAATTACCGGCAGGAGGAGAGGAGACATATTCATTTGTTATAACTCCGCCATCTGAGTTTAAAGGAGTAAGAGAAGTTGGGGTTTCTGTCAAATTGGAGAATGCGGTGATAACATCAACGAAAGTGCAAGTTGCTTCTGGCGGCATCTACCTTAGTGACATTTCATGGGTAAAAGCAACCGCAGGCTGGGCAACAGTTCAAAAGGATAAAAGCACCGACAAAAACCCACTTTCATTACTCGGAACGACAGGACCGATTACGTATAAAAAAGGGATCGGTACTCATTCGAAGTCAGAAATTACGTACGACATATCAAATGCAACTTACAAACGATTTCATTCATACGTAGGAATCGATCAGGAGCCTGGTGGTAAAGGCGGTTCGGTCGTATTTAAAGTATTACTTGATGGAGTAGAAGCATTTAATAGCGGTACAATGTACTATAATACGCCAGCAAAATTTGTTGATTTAGATCTTACAGGTAAGAAAGAATTAAAACTAGTCGTTGATGATGCAGGTAACGGTAATGGAAATGATCATGCGGATTGGGCGGATGCTTGGTTGAGTTTTAAATAAAGATAGGTTAACAAATCTAAAATAAAAACGCTATTCTTTCTGTGAAATCGTAGGAGAGAATGGTGTTTTTTGTTTAATGAATGAAACCGATTTGCTTAAGAAATTCAAAGATTCTTAGTTTTAGTTATATATCTTTTTATTTTTGGTAGCTAAATGGATTTTTTGTATTTTAATATGTGTTGTTTAAATATGTAATTTCTGTATCCGTTAGTCTATAATTAAAAGGTGAGAATGGATATTTGAAGTGTAGGAGACAATTAATTTAAAGCTATCATTGTAGTTATATTAGGGGAGAGGGATAAATGAGTGTAAAGCTTCAACTAAGTTATGATAATGAACAAATTCAATTTTTTAATAAAGAATATGGAATAGTGGGATTTACGGATTATACACCTACGATATGGAAAGACCTTTCAAAAGTTAATTGGTATGTGGATGAAAAAATGTTTGTAGATCATAAAAAAACATACATTTATACTGGCTCGGGCCGTTTTGGAGCAAGAAGAGATTTGCATCAAATTGTAATGAAATTGTGGTATGGTGACGAAGCGATAGAAACGGCTTACGCTAAGAAGTATATAATTGAGCATCATAACAATAACGCCTTTGATTGTAAAATTCAAAACCTGTCTTTTGCTTCTAATGACCTCAATTTGACTAAAGCTCATTCTTTTGATAAAAACCAACCAAAATTAATACGGAAAGCAGCTTTAAATTTTTATAAAGATTTTAAGACGCAAAAATACCAAATAACAATTATTTGTACAGATGATTTTATGATAATTCAAGATGGAAAAGCAATACAGATTGAACGGTGCTATCTTACATATGAAGATAACTTTAGAGTTGTATATACAGATGCTAATAGAATTGTAGATGAACTCTTGGAAGTAGGGAATATTAACTTTAAATTACTTTCTTTTAAAGAATTTTCATATAAAGAAGCAGAATTTTATGTTCCTGAAAATGGACAAGTAGTAGGAGGAATATGGTTCCTTGAGGATGAAGAAGGTAATCCTATTATGGTTGCTGGAGAAGATGTAAAAGGGAGATTTTGTTTTAATAGTACACCACCAAATCCAAAATTATATAAAAAAGAAAATAAATAATGAATTATCTAGGGAGTATCTTTAGCAAGTAGATATGATATCTATATTGATTCCAATATAGATAAAACTTTTATTGTTAAGATAATCTTTTTTAATTAAGTAAGAAATATGATTAGAGTTGTATAAAGAAAACATGGTGTTTTAATCATAAAAAATAAATGGTTCTTTTATTTATAGTGTTAGAAATGGTAGAGAATTTTTAGATTTTATGCTGTTAAACTAAAGTAATAATATAAGTTTAATAATTTACTATAAATTTGTTGCTTGGTAACAGTTAAAAAAGAGGAGACTAAAAATTGATCAAAGAAAAAATCACTCAAATTAAATCATATTTTAAAACATTATCTACAAATCAACAACTAAACGAGGATTTAGATTTTTACACTTTTTTAGCTACATTAATTCCTGTTCCTGGATATCAACAAGCGGCATTATTAGTTAATAAGTTAGTTAATAATCACAATCTAAAGCTTTTAATTACAGATTTGAGAGAGTGTATTTATCAAACTAATACACGTATTTCTACAATTGAAGACGACATAGAGAAAATTCAATTAATGGCTATGACTGTTTCTACTGTATCAGCCTTAGATGAGAAAATTAATTTAATTATGGAACAAGCACAGCAAGAGCTGCCATCTGAATTTATTGTTGAAACAGAGAATTGGAGTACACAAACTATCATTAATCAAATTATTAATTCAGGATTTACATCAGTGTCAGCGAATAATAACAGTCATAATCGTTTGCACAATGTTGAAATTAATTCAAGACGTACTCATTTACGTGCTACAAATCATTCATCAAATTATTTGCAAGGTACAGAATTTAAGGACTCTATAGGTACTGTAGGAATGAACGGAATTACACAGCAAGGAAATATTCAGGTTACGGGAAATTCCATAGGTTTTGGTGAAGAGAGTGCATTGATTTTTGGTAATCCAAATGAAGTGAATGGAATTTGTCCCATTTGTAAAAATACAGTTGTTGCTAATAAAGTGGAACTACAACAATATTCACAATTTCAATGTCCACATTGCAAAAACACTTTTCAGTATATATTAAACTAGAATACAAGCATTACAGGCTAAAAAATCAAAAATCCGTGCTTTTAAAAGTACGGATTTTTTCGGAGGAGAAGTTTGTGTCTCTTTTTAAAGTCATTTCATTCTAAAAATAACCCAGCAGTAATAATTTATCTATTATCTGGGGGGAATTTACTTTTACTAAATGGTAAAAGGATAGTGAAAAGTGAGAATAGACTTACATAAAATGGCTGACATACAACAAGTTTAAACAGAATCTTTTGGAATGACTTCACCATTATCTTTAAATGTCCATGCATCTAAATCTTGGTCGAAAATAACTTTATCCAAAGTTCCGTCAATAACCTTGAATAGTAATAACGCAATTTTTTGCCCTGTATCAACAACAGTTTTAGAAACAATTTTGAGAATGGTAAACTCATAATCGAACCCTTTAACTTCTGTAAGCACTCCTGCTAATTTGACATATTTAGTGGATTCAAATTCATATCGACCACTGGTTGGAGAATTTGTATTTCGTGGAAATGAATTGAGTACCGGTTTTAGAACTGACTGTAAATTCTCTTGTTGATTGCCTTGTTCGTCATAAAAATAAGTATCTATTGTACTAATCTCTTGTACAGAGTTTATTTCATTTTTATTAGCAAAAGTATGAAATTTATCTATTTCTTCTTGATTAGTTGCTACCCAAGAAATCTGTGGGGTATCCATTAATATGAAAGTATTTGTTATATGTATTTTTTGTATTCGTCCATCCCAATCAGTATCTTTAAATCCTCTAAGTATTGCCAATTTGATTCCTTCTTCTTCAGCGAAAGACCTTGCTCCTTTAGTGTACCCCTCGGTGGTAACAACAAAAGCTTCATCAGGTTTAATTTGTGAAATAGCCCCAAAAAAATCTCTTATTATACTTATACCTACTTTTGTATCGTAGTCTTTACATTCAATTAAAACTCTCTTTGATACGTTGGCACGTGTGATCATAACATCAATCTGGTGAGGGGTTTTCTTTCCATCACCTCGTAGTGTTAAATCATGAACTACAACATCAGAAGCGTTTAAAGTCTTAAATACTATAGCTGCAAGTCTTTCGTATTTAGTACCTTGCTTTAATTTTTCATCTGCAATATGTTCATTGTATATGATTTCGATCTCTTGACTCATTAAAGCTCCTCCATTTTTCAATATTAGTGCTACCTTATAATAAGGGATTACTTAGTTTTAATTATAAAATATTAAAGGTTTTTTTGTTTGAAAAATCAGTTAAAAATACTGGTATGAAAATAATAAATTAAGATAACGAGTGTATTTATATTAATGGAGTAAGGAACTGTAAAGCTGTTTAATTTTTATCAAACAAATGTCATCTATGTGTAAAAGATGAATTATTTCTATATGGCTACAAACTCAGTTTATATATTCCAGTACAATTACTTTAGTATTTCTCCTGGAATATACTCTTCAGAAATAATTTCATAAGAGTATGTATATATTCCTGTTATATAAAATCTCAAGTATTTCTCGTATGAGATCACTAGGAGTATTCGTTTCTATTACATATTCTTTCGTATTTCCAGATGTGTCAATGCCTTTTAGTGAGCATATAATCTGCCTTCATTATGATAATTCGAAAATCTATATCCCTCCGCAATGTCATCTGTGTTTTGATGAATAGGTTAAATTTGGATAATACCTCAAGTAATATGAAAGGTAATAAGCATATAAAGAGTTTTATTCCTATCATGTAAAGTAATTAAATTTAAAATACGATAATTAAAATAAGTATTAGTGGCAATTCTAATTTTAGGAGGTGTATATATATGTTCCACGAATGGGGTTGTCAATGTAAGAAATGTTTTGAGGAAATAGAAGATGGATTGTATTCGATGTTTCCTAATGCTAATACGGAAGAGGAGCTTGAAGAAGAATTAGATCGTTCCTTTTCTAAAATGTTGGATCGTTAATCATTTAGTTATCTAAATAGTGTCCATTCGATACTCGTTTTTAAAACGTGAATTGAACCTGGAAAAGCATTCGAATGGATGCTTTTTCTTTTTTATTAAAGAAATTTGAAGGAGAGTTAGATACAAGTTATTAACAATTTTAATCCAATGCATGTTATTATTTTTATAAATGAATTAAAAAATAAAGTGAGAAGGGTGATTTGATGCATGTAACACAACATCCCAAATTTACAAATGCGACTTATTATATGGATGGGAAATTAAAAGAACATTTTGGCGAAAAATGTGTGGTGAAAAACATAACATTTAAACAATGTGAAGAATTTATTGAAAAAACGACACAAGTTCATTCGAAAGAGGAATTATTTTTATTGGAAGACAGTCTAGATATAGAGGTTGATATGAATAAGCAAACCGGTTTGAAACAAACATTTTTAAGTGTTTGGAGTTCTGTTTTATTAGGAATAGTGGTAGCTTTAGTTACAATGCTTAACTCGAACGTACAGTCGTTAATTACTTTTATTGGAAAAACATTTGTTGATAGTAATGCAAACAAAGAACAAGCGATTAAAGAACTATCAAAGCTGATTAATGATAGCTATAAAATGTCATTAAACCAAGTTGTTACACCTGCTTTTTATATAGTTTTTCTTGGTATTACGGGTACCTGTATATTTATAATTTGGAGACATAATAAAATGTTGCAGAAAAGTTTGTTTCACCACAAAATTATTAAGAGGTGTATAGATTTAAAGGAGAGAAGAAATTTAGAAGGAGAGAAAAAAGATAAAAATTATATTCAAGATGTTGTAAGTGCCTGAGTATAGATGAGTTTTTCGTAAAGTGACTCAAATTTGTGGCGAGTGGGGTGAGTAATAGGCAATTTTAAAATTAAATAGCAGTAGTAATAAGAGACTTAGAAATGAATGATAAATAATTTATACGTCATTTCTAAGTCTTTTTGATTTATTATGTGAAAAGCATGAAAGGAAAAATTAAGAAATAATTCGGTTGGATATAGAAAGAGACTTGTATAGGTTAAATTTAATTGTTGGAAATATTGTGGTAGGAAAAAACATATGAGGTGTTCTAAAAATGAAAATACAAATTGTATTGTTTGATGGTTTTGGAGAGCTTGTCTCCTTTGCACCTTTTGAAGTACTGAAAAGAGCGATAGAAGAAGGGGCTCCGTTTACAGTTGAATTCGTTTCAAGTGAACCAAAACAAGAAGTTACTACTTCGTTTGGAGTGACGGTGAAGCTACATGATTTTTTACGCATGGATAATCGTCCAGATTTGTTAATTGTACCTGGTGGTGGCTGGAATCATAAAGCTGAACATGGGGTACGAAAGCAAGCAGAGCTTGGTACTTTAACCAAAATGATTAGAGAGATGAACAATGAAGGAACGATTGTTGCTGGAGTTTGTACAGGAGGTATGCTACTAGCTGCATCCGGTATATTGAACGGTCAAAAGGCAACAATGCATCATTTGGCGCAGGGTGAAATGAGTGAATATGGAGCAGAACTTCTTCCTTATAGAACTGTAGATCAAGGGAATGTTATTACTGCAAGAGGAGTTACTTCAGGACTTGATTTAGCTCTTTGGATTACGGAAAAGTTCGCAAGTCCTAAAATTGCAGCTGCTGTTGAATATAGAATGGAATACGAGCGGCGAGGAGTTGTTTGGGGGGAATTTTGACCTTAATCATATTTTTTACTGTAGAGCGTATTAGATATTTGAAAAGCGAAAGAGCCAACTCATACGAGTAGGTTCTTTTTTTGTATTTGTTTTCTATGTTTAATGATTGTGTTGAATATAACCTAATTTTACTCCCTTCGTGATAGCTTCCAAAATCCCATTAGCCTGCAAAATAAGGGAACTTCAACATAATGGACATAAGCCGTGCTTATACATGTAAAGTAAGAGGGCATGAAAATGAATAAAGACTGCTAATTTTCGTGTGCTTTGATTATGTAGAAATAGGGGGAAATGACATGAAAGACAATACGCCTAAGAAAATTTTATTTATTCAATCAGGCATTCCCTTTTATTACCCAATGATCGAAGAAGCAATTTTGAATAGTTTACAAAAAGTAAACAGTAATTCAATTATGGTAAACCCAGAACGAGCGATAGAAACCGCATTAAAAATAAAACCGGATTTTATTTTGGTACTCGGTGGTTTAAACGAGGGAATTATTAGTGTCATGCCAGTACTAAAGAGTGCGGGTTTTACTACTGGACTTTGGCTGACAGATGATCCTTATTATACGGATGTAACACAACATCTTGTGCCGCATTATGATTACATATTTACGCAAGATTTAAATTGTATCAAATTTTATAGAGGGTTAGGATGTAAGAATGTGTTTCATCTTCCGTTAGCAGCAAATCAAGATGTGTTTAAACCTTCTCAGAAAGAAGATACATATAAGTATGATCTTAGTTTTATAGGTACAGCATTTGAAAATAGACTTACCTTTGTTGATTCTATTTCAGAGTATTTAGCAGAAAAAAACATAAAAATTGTAGGATTTGGTTGGGAGAATTTAAAGAATTATGGAAGGTTAAAGGATAAAATACAACTCCTGCCACTTGCGAAGTATGAGGATGCATTGCAATTTTACGTATCGACTAAAATCAATATAAATTTACATCGCTCACCAAGTGATCAGGAATTGAATTGTAATGCCGCAAACATCCAAGCCTATTCAGTAAATAATAGGACGTTTGAAATTAATGCTGTAGGTTCTTTTCAATTAACTGATATACGACCAGATGTAGCGAAGCATTACATACCTGGTGTTGAAATAGAAACTTTTAATAGTGCATCGGAGTTTATAGAAAAAGCGGAGTATTATTTGGAACATGTACAAGAAAGAAAACAAATAGCAAAAAATGGACTGGATAGAACTTTGAAACATCACACATATGATAAACGTATAGTACAATTATTAAACTATATTCATTTCATAGGTGTGAAGATGTAGTCTAACCATTAACTGAAATGATAAGCGCTTAGTACTTTCTAACTTTCGTAGTTTATAAAGACCATTTATGAAAAAGGGATTTGGATAATTTTGTTGAATTTATTTATTTTGAAAAAACAATTTTGTATTCAAACTAATTTACATCTAATAATTAGAGGAGATTAAAAATGAATCACTTTTTTGTAGAATTTGGTGAATATGAAGCAAGTGTTTGTGAATGGGAGATAAAAGTAATCCTCAAATCATTTGTTTTCATGGTTTAGGAAGTACAAAATTAAGTTTTATCGAAATCGCGGAACTTTTAAAGGATAACTATCATATTGTATCGTTTGATCTACCTGGGCACGGGAAAACACCAAGTTTTGAGAAGGATGAAGATTACGGTGCATCTCATTTAACAAATTGGGTAGTAGCATTACTTGAGCACATAGGAAAAGAAACCTTTCATATAGTAGCACATTCATGGGGCGCAAGTGTTGCACTTCACTATGCAGCAGAATGTCCAGAAAAAGTGAATAAAATGGTATTGTTAGATGGTGGTTATCATCATGGCAAAATGAATGCGGATTATTTTGCGAATCTATATAAAGATGCGAAAGAAGGAGAGTGTCCACCGCGATCATTAGAAGAAGAAATTACCCATTACGAAAAAGATTTTGATGAATATATTTTTGATAGTAAAGAAGCATTCATCCAATCAGAAAAACTGGCTTACAGCAGATGGTCACCATTAATAGAACGTGCGGTTTATGACTTAATGAGAGAAGAAGATAGTAAAGTGAAATGGCATGCTAATGGCGATACCGCTAGAGGTGTAATTAAGTTTCAATATACGGTGTATAAAACATTGAAACCGCATAAAATTAAAAGCGATATTTTATTGTTGTATTGCGATCTTCCCGATAATTATTTAGAAATAAGAGAATTGCAGATAGCAGAATTTAAGAAGCGTATTAATATTACGACTAAGCTTTACAAAGATACAGGGCATTTAATGCATTGGGATAGACCGGAAGAGATTGCCGAGGATGTTTTACATTGGTTCAAATAAAGAAGGTCCGTTGTTCGCATTTGAGCAACGGATTTTCTTTTGGAAAACTGAATTCAAGAGTGATAGAAGGGATAAGCAAGAGCATTACAGTTCTATTACCAATTCATTTTTTGATATAATAGATGCGTGGCAGGACATAGATAGAAAGATACTGCTAGTAATTTATACTTAAAATGTTGGGAGATTGAACAAAGTTATGGGGACAGAAAAAGAAATTAGTTCCGCTAAATTAATATGGAAGATGACGCGCCCGCATACGTTAACGGCGACGTTTTCTCCTGTAATTTTAGGGACAGTGGCATCACTTTATGTTGCCAAAATTGATTGGCTTTTATTTATTGCGATGATGGCTGCATGTTTAGCATTGCAAATAGCCACGAATTTATTTAATGAGTACTATGATTTCAAACGTGGATTAGATACAGCTGATTCTGTTGGAATTGGTGGCGGAATTGTCCGTCATGGATTGAAACCAAAAAATGTTTTAACAGTCGCACTTTTATTGTACGTAGTAGCAGCACTTATTGGCATTTATATTTGTATGAATAGTAGCTGGTGGTTAGTGGTCCTTGGTTTAATTGGGATGGCGGTTGGCTATTTATATACAGGTGGTCCATTACCAATTGCGTACACTCCGTTTGGAGAATTAGTTTCTGGTTTGTTAATGGGGACATGTTTTGTGCTCATTGCTTTCTTTATCCAAACGAATACTGTAACAGTTGAAAGTGTATTGATTTCTATCCCAATTGGAATTTTAGTCGGTGCAATCAACATGTCGAATAACATCCGAGATATCGAAGAAGATATTAAAGGTGGAAGAAAGACATTAGTAATCCTCCTTGGGAGAGAAAAAGCAATAGTAACACTAGCAGTAGCCTTTTTCGTTGCTTATTTATGGATCGCGGTAATTGTATTGATGGGTTATATAAGCCCTTGGGCATTAGTGATGTTCCTAGGTTTGAGAAAGCCAATCTCCGCCATTCAAAGTTTCCAAAAAGGAGCAAAGGATCCAGGGTATATGCGCATCGCCATGAAATCAACAGCGATGACAAATACGATTTTTGGCTTTTTATTATCAGCAGGATTATTAATAAGTTACTGGTTTTAAATAAAAATATTGTTAAGTAACTTAACCCCAATTTCTCAATTTTAATATGGAGAGATTGGGGTTTTTATTTTGACTATGTTTAACGTTAAGAGTCGAAATGCAAATACCAATAAATTGCAACTTCATCACTTGTCATATTTAAGCCTTTATAAACAAGAAAATCAAACCCACCAATTACAAATCCACATTTCTCATAGAACTTACATGCTGCGACATTATTATTTTGTGTTTCAAGCATGATACCTGGCATGTTGCCTTCTTTTGCCCACTGTTTTGCTTGAACAACTAATCTTTTACCAACCCCGAGTGTACGATATTTTTTATCCACCGTTATATCTTCTATGTAAGCATAGTGATTCCAATTCTTTTTCAATACTATGAATCCAATGATTTGGTTATGTAACAGTGCTATGTAAATTATTTGATTTGGCTTATTTATATATTCATTGTACGCCAGTTCTTCATTATCATTTTGTAAATAACTTTTTTCATAACTCGGAACGTCTTCTACTGTATATTCTATGCGTCTATTTACTTTTGAAAGAGAAAGCATTAACCGAGCATTCACTATAAAACTGTCATCAATCTCCGGGAAATTATCTAAATCATTTGTTTCTAACTCCCTAATTAAAAGGCTCATCGTGATACCTCCAAATCATATTATTTCTTCTGGTTCTTTATGTAATCCAAATTCATTCCAATTACAAAATTATAATAGAATTTCAATAGTAAGGTTATCTCTGTATTTTATCTTAATACCGATATTCTTGTATCTTAATGTAAAAATGATGTTTAGAAAGATTAGTGTTTTTTATTTTGGGTGTATATTCGGTGTTCAAATTTAACTGTATTAGAGAAACAAATATTTTGCAGAAGAGTGAATGTAATAGGTTATTCTTTAACTGGTTTCGACATTATCTGCATTTTATCTTTATCCGTCTCTATTAATCTATTTATTGTAAATACCGGCTGAAACTAACGATTCAGCCTTATAAATAATTAATAGGGAAAGGATCAAAACATCATGAAAGAATCGCAAAGTAAGAAAAAAACAAGTGTAGTAACAAAGGCAATAATATCTCTAGGAGTTGTTTTAGCAGCGACCTTCTTCACGTTCTTTTTAATTGGAAAATGGAATGCTATCCCAGTGAAGGGAGTAGCGAATGAAAGTATGAATCAAGTTAATACGCAACAACAAGAAAAGAAAAAGGAAACATCACCAACAAAACAGAAAAGACCTGATGGAAAACCGTTAGGAAAGGTTGTTTATTTAACATTCGATGACGGTCCTAGTGAATTAACGGGGAAATTTTTAGATGTACTAAAAGAGCAAAATGTTGCTTCGACATTTTTTATGCAAGGTAGTAATTTACAAAATACAGGTTTTCAGGAAAACGTAAAAAGAGCAGTAAAAGAAGGACATTATATTGGTGCTCATAGTATGACACATAATAGTGATAAGCTATATAAAAAAGGACAATTTGTACCGGAGATGAAAGAAACGTTAGCTCTAATTCATAATATCACAGGCACAACTCCTAAACTGGTTCGTCCACCATATGGATCTGCACCAGGATTAAAGAGTGATGAAATTCGTAATCAAATTGTAGAAGCAGGAATGAAAGTTTGGGATTGGACTATAGACTCAAATGATTGGAAATTAAAAGATAATTCAACTCAAATTATTGAAAATGTAAAGAAACAAACAACAGAAGAGGTAGAAGTTGTTTTAATGCATGAAAAGGTGCAAACATTACAAGCTCTCCCTGAAATTATTAAATTTTATAAAGAGCAAGGGTATGAATTTGGGGTATATAATGATGAGGATCATTTTTGTCTAAACTTCCAGAAAGATCAACGTCTATAGTATAAATATAGTTATTTTAAAAAGATGTTTTTATTACTAAAACAATAACTAATACAAAGAATAACTAATACAAAGAATAACTAATACAAAGTCGATTTCCATGAAGTGTCCCCCAATTGTTAAGCACATTCTAACAATCGGGGCATTTTTTATATTCAAATTCTCTTAGCGTACGAAATTCGCGTTTTTCTCCGTAGCGAAACAGGGCTCATATGCTCTAACCTCATTCTATTAGTAAATAGCCTGCAATCATTATCCTCTGTACATGAAATAAATTTGATTTGTAATATAATCTGAACTAAAATGAAGTCCATTTCTTATCCACCACATGATGATTCCTACCAATGAGGCAGTTTTAATCTCAATAGCGACATAATCTGCTGGTAGCTCTGTCTCACTATTATTCCTTCTCGTTTCTACTAATCGCTTTATTAATACAAATAATTGTTCTTCAAAATGATTCATATTAAATAAAATGGATAAATAATTTCGATGAGTATATAAATAATCAAGCAATTGTGTTAGCTGTTGTTTTTCGGATAAATCATTTACGTGTATTAAAGCAGTAATTTTATTAGAAAGTTCATTTAAAATTTCATCAGTGAGCTGCATGAGTAAATCTTGAATATCTTGATAGTGTAAGTAAAATGTTGTCCGATTTAACCCAGCTTTGTTTGCTATTTTCTGGACTGTTAAATTTGAAATAGTAGATTCCTCTTGTAAAAGGGAATAGACGGCATTTTTCAACATTTCTCTTGAACGAAGTGTACGAGGATCCTCTTTTTTAGATGTAGACATTTTTAAACTCCTTTATAGATTTTTCTTTGACTTTCTCGACAAAGCATATTTTCAATGTCGATTAATGAACATTTTCAACAAAATTGTTCATGGTCAGGAATATGTATCTTTGTTACTATGAATTTTATCGACACTGTGTCGATAATGCAACTATGGAAAAAGGGAGTTTACAAATGGAGAAGGGAATAACAGAAAGAAATAAGAAAGTTTTATTAATTGTACTAATTGCTGGATGTTTTTTATCGACATTAAACCAGACGTTACTTAATGTGGCAATGAGTAACTTAATGGAGGTATTTGATGTTACAGCTGCAACTGTACAATGGTTATCAACAGGTTTTATGCTCGTAAACGGTGTGTTAGTGCCAATTACGGCATTTTTAATGAAACGTTTTACAACAAGGCAATTATTTACTAGCTCAATGCTTTTTTTATTCATCGGAACATTACTATGTGCCGGTGCCATCAATTTTGGCATGTTATTAACAGGAAGAATGATTCAAGCAATTGGGGCGGGAATTATTATGCCGCTCATGATGACAGTTATTTTATATTTATACCCTAGTGAAAAGCGCGGGAGTGTTATGGGAACTATCGGCTTTGCCATGATTTTTGCGCCAGCAATCGCTCCAACGTTATCTGGTTTTATCATTGAATATGTATCATGGAGATGGTTATTTATTGGATTAGCTCCATTTGTATTCATCGTCATTATTCTTGCACTGAAATATTTAATGAACGTTGCAGATACGACAAAAGCAAGGTTGGATATTGTAAGCGTCATTTTATCAACGATTGGCTTTGGTTGTGTTTTATTTGGATTCAGTAGTGCAGGAAGTAAGGGATGGGGTCATCCAATTGTTATTACAACAATTATTACCGGGATAATTGTTACAGCGTTATTTTGCTTACGTCAAATAAAGTCTAACGATCCATTATTAAATTTATCCGTATTTAAGTATAAAATTTTTACTCTTACATCAGTGATAAACGTACTCGTCACGATGATTATGTATGCTGATTTAATTCTTTTACCGATTTACTTACAAAATGGAAGAGGCTTTACCGCATTTGAAACAGGTTTGCTTCTATTACCTGGAGCTGTTATTAATGCATTCTTATCACCTATTACAGGTAAAATGTATGATAAATACGGAGCAAAACCACTCTTTATTACAGGGTTAGTATTTATTATTATTTCGATGTGGGGTGTAATTGATTTAACTGAATCTACAACGTATATGTATGTAATGGTGCGCACTATTATTTTGCGAATTGGGTTAAGTTTCATTTCAATGCCTTTAAATACAGCAGGACTAAATGCTTTACCTAGAGAATTAGGTTCACATGGTTCAGCGGTAAATAATACGATTCGTCAATTAGCAGGTGCTATTGGAACAGCAGTTGTTATTACTGTATATACGACTCAAGCAACTTCACACGCTTCAGAGTTATCTTTAGAAAATGGAAGCATTGCCGCTATTCAACTAGCGAAATTATCTTCTATTTTCGGCTCAGGTGATGCCTATCTATTTATGTTATTCTTATCTTTTGTAGCATTAATCTTTGCATGTTTCATGCCTAAAAAGGTGGCGACTCAAAAACTTGAAAAAGAAGCAAGTAATTAGAATGGTTTATAGGGTTGTTTAGAAAGTGTATGATGAAAGAAAAGTAAGTGATCTAATATTGAGGTACTTGTTTTTCTTTTTATCGAAATAATATAAAAAGGACTCTTAATTTTATAAGAGTTCTTTTTTGCTACCCCTATAAATTCTTCTCAATAATTGAAAATAAAATCAATCCAGATTATTATATTGTTATTGTAAATTTATTTTATTTAAGGAGGATACATAAATGAAAAGCTCAAAAGGCTCTATTGAATCAGAGATAAGCAAAGCAATTACTCATTGGGAAAAGGACTACTTAGGACGCGGGTCTATATCTGTTAAGACAGACATATTACGAGATATGATTATCGTAAATTTACAAGGTATTTTAACACCGGCTGAATATACTGTTTGCGAAACAAAAGACGGTATGCTAACGATAAAGAAAAATCGTTCGGAGCTAGTTGAATCTGGAATTGACGATTTGAAAGAGATCATACTAGAATTAACTGGAGAGAAAGTGAAAAGTTTTCATACGGATATAAGCTCTCGTACAGGTGAACGAGTAATGATTTTTAAATTGTTTCATAATCTTGAGGAAAAGTTTTAAAAATTAAAACCACCGTAGGGCTAGTGGGAGATAATTAAGAAACCTAAAAGTTTTGCACTTTATTTACATTTATTAACATGATAATAATTAAAAATTTGAAGTTATTTACGTATAATAAATCTTAAAAACTGATAAAAAAATTGACAAACTGCTTAATATGGTTTATCTTATAATTGTTTTAGAAATTAATAGATGCTTATTTTAACTGTTTGCTATAATTAAGGCTTTAGCATTTTTTTAATATGTAATATTGACTAAATGAAAAAGTTTCTTAATGAAAAGATAGCGCATAACATAAATTGATATATTGATTGTATAATCTAGGAGATCAGAAATATACTTTTCTTTTTAATAGGAGTAATACATACATTCTTTTATAAAATGGGAGCTCTTCAAAAAACTTTATTGAAGTTAGTTGAAGGGAAACCGACAATCTCCATAATTTAATGATGATATAAAATCATTGAATTATGGAAGTTGTCGGTTTTTTTTATGGGAAAAAACGATGTACTAAAAATAGTGAATGAAAATTTAAAAAATTATCGTAATGAAAAGGAATTCTTACAGTTTATTTTCGTTTAGAAGGGAGTATTTACATGTTAATTTCGCTAAGTTCATCAACATTGTTAACATTATTTTTTATGGCGCTTAGTGCTTCTTGGCTAAGTGGATTATTGTTTTTACATGCAAGGATACCTTTACGTTTTGTTCATATCCATATTGGTATCGCTGCTTTGCCTTCAGTGGTTTCTTTACTCGCACTTGTTAATCACAATGGAGATAGCGTTGTAGGGCCTTGGCATCTAGATACTTTAGCTTGGTTCATGGCTTTCTTTGTTCTTACAATCGGTTTAATTATTCAGCGCTTTTCTGTACGTTACTTACTGGGAGATCGCTCATATCGAAAATACTTTGCACTTTTTACATTTACTACAGGTGTATCTTCAGTTGCATGGTTAAGTAATGATCTTCGTTTCATGATTATTTGTTGGGGAGCAACTCTTATAGGATTGGTTTTACTAATAGGGCTAAATAAAGGGTGGAAAGTAGTTAGCGAAGCAACAAAAATTTCTAGTTATTTATTTACAATAAGCTGGATCGCCTTGCTAGCAGCTATCATTTGGCTTTTTCAAATCACTGGACAGTGGCAGTTAACATCAGTTGTAACGAATGAAAATGTAGCTCAATTTGGAACGTTGGAGAAAACAGGAATTAACTTATTCATTATAGTAGCTGTAATGATTCCAGCAGCACAATGGCCTTTCCAAAGATGGTTAATTGAGTCGGCTGTTGCTCCAACGCCTGTTTCTGCTATTATGCATGCGGGGTTAGTAAATGCTGGCGGTATCATGTTAACTAGATTTTCGCCACTGTTTCATGATGATATTGCACAAATCATTTTACTAATTTTCTCTAGTATTTCTGTTTTAATCGGAACAGGAATTAGCCTAGTTCAGGTTGATTATAAACGTCAGCTAGTGGGATCAACTATTGCACAAATGGGGTTTATGCTGATTCAATGCGCATTAGGAGCTTATTTAGCGGCTGTTATTCATTTAATGTTACACGGTTTGTTTAAAGCTACACTGTTTTTACAAGCTGGTTCTTCCGTACAACGTTTTGGGGAAGTGAAGCAGTCTAATGAAAAGATGTCCAATTTATGGATGATAGTCGGGCGTGTTTTCGGATTATTTATAGTGATTGCATTTTGGTTTACGACTTCTGGAGAAGGGTATCAATTCGTTAGTGCGTTCGTCTTAGGGTGGTCATTATACTTTTCATGGAAACAGCTTGTTGTTTTTGGAGAGGGAAGAATGGGAAGAATTGTTGGTCTATTTATTTTAGCTGGATTTTCTCTCATTTACTTTACAGTTCATAATTCTCTTTATAAATGGTTGCATACTGACATGTATCAAAGCGTTCAACCTTCAGCTCCAGCCGTTATTTTTGTTATATGTCTCTTATTATTTGGTAGTGCTATTAGTACTCTCGTTACTCGTAACCAATCCTCTACTATATTTGCTGTAATGTACCTTTGGTTCGTTCGAGTAGGTGAGGCGAGAAGAAAGTCAGTAGAAAGTCATCCGAGCTATCTGCAACATTATGTATCAAAAGGAGGTAATCAGTGATGGGCATATCGTCAATCGTAACGAAAGAAACTTTAAAAAAGAAAGAGACAAACATTGAAGTACAAGAAAATAATATGAATGATTTAGTTGAATCTGCTAGCCGAGTGATTGCACCACTTTGGCCGATCGCTACATTTGCAGCTCATCACCCTTGGATGGGGCTTGAAAAACAATCATTTGAACAAGTTGCAGATTGGTTAAAAGAAATTCGTAATGTGGATATATATCCGAGTGCTTCTATGATTCATTCGGCAAAGGCAAAAGGGGAGATTGAGGAATCATTTTTACAAAGTGGCTTGTCTCGTTGGCTTGATTCACAATCTTTTCATATTCCGCGAGAGAAAGCGGAGCGTTTTTGCCAAGAAGCTTTAAAGTTAGAAAGATTACCTTCTAGTTTGTTATCATCGCCAGAAGTAAATAAACTGGCAGAAGAAATGAGCTATATAAATACAAGAAGTATGAAAGACTCTTCTATGCAACCTGTAAGTGCACTTATAGAGAGTCAAAAGGGTGAAAACCTATCTGATATTCTTAATTATCACATCATTAAATGGTGTAAATTATATTTGGATGACTCCGGGGCAAGCTGGACGATGCCAAACCGAGAGAAAGGCTTGTATCGTGCATGGCACCACCTTATTACATTTGATCCAGCGCTCAGTAAAAATGAGCGTAAAGTTTTAAAAGATTGGCCACAGGATGCCCAGGTAGCTTTAACAAGAGCTTTATCTGAATTAGGAATCTCTGAATCTAACATGCAAGCTTACCTTGAAGGGCACTTGCTTGCTTTGCCTGGGTGGGCAGGAATGATACGATGGCGTTCCCGACAATCAATTCAGGAACAGGAACTCGTTATCGAATATTTAGCAGTTCGAATTTCTATGGAGCTAGCCATTGTAAAACCTTATTTACCTTTAACAAATCAAAAGGCTGAGAAAAAAGTTGCGATTGTCCCACTTATAGCTTCTTGGATTTATTGGGGGAATATTTCAACCCAGGAATGGTCACAAATGCCTGCAGCTGAACAAAGTGAATTATTAGCATTTGCATATCATTTTGATGAAAATATTCGCAGGAAACTTTGGTTGGAAGCTTGGGAACAGACGCATGCAGAGCAATTAAGGGAGAAGATCGCTTCTAAACAACGTGCAACGAATGATAAAAAACATGTATTAGCTCAATTAGCATTCTGTATTGATGTACGTTCAGAACCGTTTCGTCGCCACCTAGAAAAATTAGGTCCGTTCGAAACGTTTGGAATAGCCGGTTTCTTCGGGTTACCAATTGCGACTAGTGAACTAGGTAGTAATGAAAGTCATCCTTCTTTGCCAGTTATATTAAAACCGAAACATCAAATAAAAGAACTCACGGATGAAAAGGAATTTAAAAATTATAAACAACGCAAGAAGATAGACAGCTCAGTAAGTTATACGTTTAAGACGATGAAACAAAATGTATTGACAAGTATGTTGTTACCTGAGGTAAGTGGCCCTTTACTTGGCTTACAAATGGTGACAAGAAGTTTTGTGCCAAGAAGAGTAGGTAGTTTCATTCGTAATCTTCGTAAAACGATGTTGCAAAAGCCCGATACAACATTCTCGCTTAATCATGTTCATGATACAAAATGCGAGATACCTATCGGTTTTACGAAAGAAGAAAAAGTGAATTATGTGTGTCAAGCTTTAAAAATGGTGGGATTAACAGAAGGTTTCGCACCTTTAGTTGTAATGTGCGGACATAGTAGTCAAAGTACGAACAACCCTTATGCTGCAGCGCTTGAGTGTGGTGCTTGTGGCGGAGCAGCAGGAGGATTCAATGCAAAAGTTTTTGCTACTTTATGTAATCTTCCAGAAGTAAGAGAGGCGTTGTCTGCTGAAGGTATTAAAATTCCTGAGGACACCATTTTTGTAGCAGCTGAACATAAAACAACAGTGGACGAATTGGAATGGATTTACGTCCCAAAACTTTCGGAAGCTGCGCAAGAAGCATTTGATCGTATTGAGTCGGTTATGCCAAATGTGAGCCAACATGCAAACAGAGAGCGTTTAACACAATTACCTAATTTTAAAATGAAAATAAAAAATCCGAGTAAAGAGGCACATCGATTTGCAGAAGATTGGAGTGAAATACGTCCGGAATGGGGATTAGCTCGTAATGCATCTTTTATTATCGGGCAGCGTGAATTGACGCAGGATTGTGACTTAGAAGGTAGGGCTTTCCTTCATAATTATGATTGGAAACAGGATGAAAGTGGTGATATATTAGCTAACATTATAGCGGGACCAGGAACAGTAGCGCAGTGGATCAATCTACAATATTACGCTTCAACTGTAGCCCCTCATTATTATGGTAGTGGGAATAAAACAACACAAACTGTAACGTCAGGTCTCGGTGTTATGCAGGGAAATGCAAGTGATTTGTTATCAGGCTTACCTTGGCAATCCGTTATGCAGTCAGATAATGAGACGTATCACTCACCACTTCGTTTACTCATTGTAATTCAAGCGCCTACTAAATATATAGAACGTTTGCTAAAGAATGATTTCACATTTCGAGAAAAAGTTAAAAATGGGTGGGTTAGACTGGCGAGTGTTGATCCAGAAGGACAATGGAAAAATTGGTAACAATCATGTCATGAACAATCAACTATCGTTACTAGTTTAAAAGTTTCATAAATACAATCATGAAGAAGGAGTGCTATATATGAATGCAAAGAATAAAAAGGTTTTATTGTTAACAGACATTGAACACGGGATAGAGCCTATTATCCAACAAGTAACTAACGTTCAACGAGAAAACATGTTGACTATACACAGCTACGATTCTGTAATTGTACATCCTTATGGAGATATAATGAGATCTATTATTATTGCTATTTATGAAGAAAATGTGGAAGAAATTTTTGTTGTCGGAATAGAGGATAAAGAAACTAATGTAGTTAATCTACAAATTCAACGTGATTCCATAAAAAATAACAAGGAACTAGACTATCTCTTTAAAAATTGCATGCCTGAATTTTCAAGTGGTAGTCTTGAGGAATGGCTAAGTGGAAAAGAAAATGTTAGTGAAAATATTGAGAAGAGTATAGATATGATTCGTCATCATCCGTTAGTGCCTTCTAATGTTAAAGTTCATGGTTTCAAGATTGATAGAACAGGTGGAAAAGAAACAGTTGTTGAAGTTTCTGCTAATCAAGTAGTAAAACAAATGCATTCTTATGTGTAAATTATCGATAGATAAGCAACTTTTATTTGGACTTATGTCTTTTACAAAGAGCAAAAGAAATCTTCTATAAATGGGGATCTTTTGCTCTTTTTGTTTGAATTTTTAATGTGTTTTATAGGAGATATCTAATATGTACATAATAAAAATATATAACCTTTTGGATGAAATTTTAAGGACGGATTAGCAGGTGGGAAATAAAAGTTTATGTTGTGATTTATCCCGCTTTAATGGGCAGTAAGACCCCCACCTCAAAATTCAGCGAAAGCAAAGAAGTTAGGCGGGGGATCAACTGCCCATAAAAGTCCGATTGGTTCAACTAATAATCAGTGGGGGATGAAGAAAACCCCCACTGATTAAAGTTTCACTTTATTTTAAGATTATTATTAAAAATAATGGAGATTCTTTAATTATGACAATAAAACAGTTAAAACCTAAAATAATATGGAAAAAAAGAATGTTGCTAACTATTTGTATTGTTTTCGGATTGATTATTGCGGGAGTTGTTTTTTGGAATGTTTCACCTATTCCAAAAGCGTTTCTCATAAAAAAAGCATTTGAAGGTGGAATGTTTGTTCAATCTAACAATTATAAAAATGCTCTAAAAGAGACACGAATTGTTAAAGATATCAATTATAATTCTAAATTTCCTGATGGTACATTAGATATTATTTATCCCAAAAACCTTACGGGAAAAAAATCTGTTATTTTTTGGGTGCACGGGGGTGGGTTTGTAGGTGGAGATAAATCAGACATTACTGGTTATGCAGTAGAATTAGCTGCTCGTGGTTATACAGTAATAAATATAAATTATGCTCTTGCTCCTAAAAGAAAGTATCCTACACCAGTACTACAACTTGGTGAGGCTTACGAATATATAAAAGAAAATGCAAAGAAATATAATGTGAAACTAGATGACCTGTATTTTGCCGGAGATTCTGCTGGAGCGCAAATATCTGGACAATTCGTTACTATTCAAACATCTCCAGATTATGCGAAATTAACTGGAATCGACGCTATTGTTGGTCCTTCTACAATTAAAGGTATACTGCTATTTTGCGGTCCGTATAATATGCCTGCATTAGCTAAAATGGAAACATCCAAAGAAGTACAAGACTTTATGCGTACTACTGGCTGGGCTTACTTTGGGAAAAAGAAGTTTGAAACATTACCTGAAATGGAAATCGCCTCTATTTATCAACACGTTACAAAAGATTATCCACCAACGTTCATTACAGATGGAAATACTGCATCATTTGAAGAGCAAGCTAAAGCATTAGCTTCTACTTTACAAAATAAAGGAGTACCTGTAGATACACTTTTCTTCGATAAAAATATCTCTGGGAAGTTAGCGCATGAATTTCAATTTAAAATGAACACTCCAGCAGGTCAAGAAGCTTTTAACCAAGTTCTTAAATTTCTAAATGAAAATAAATAATATATATACTATTAACTTTTTATAAGCTTAGTTTAATACCAAATATGAGTGGACAAACATATTGTACTAATAATTTAATGATAGCAAGAATAATTTTGATAAGAAGTATATAGTAAGAATGATTTGGAGATACAGATGGGGATATAACTATTTTATTTAGGACGGTGCACTTTAAATGGATTTACAGACAGGGAAATTATATTGGAACACAACTTTTTCTAATACACCTTCTTATCCTCAATTGGAAGAAGATATAAAATGTGACGTACTAATAATAGGAGCAGGGAGTTCCGGTGCTCAATCCGCATACTATTTAAGTGAATCAGATTTAAAGATTGTTGTCGTTGATAAAAGAAAGG
The DNA here is from genome assembly GCF_027716745.1 of Bacillus cereus group sp. Bc010. Taxonomy (NCBI): domain Bacteria; kingdom Bacillati; phylum Bacillota; class Bacilli; order Caryophanales; family Bacillaceae; genus Bacillus; species Bacillus cereus group sp. Bc010. Next base: position 109,482 of record NZ_JAQFUY010000008.1, on the reverse strand, counting down.
TAGGACACGGAAGTAACCTTACAAATACAGCACTTATTCAATATTTAGGTGACAAGATGTTTTTTGAACTTGTAAATACATTTGGAGAAGAGTATGCAGTTAAGCATATGAAATTATGTGAACAAGCTATTAATGATATTGAATATGCTGATCAAAATTCACCTTATTGCTCTGACTTTAAACGACGTGACAGTTTATATTATGCAAGTTATGAAGAGGATATAAAGAAATTAGAGAAAGAACTGTATTATTTACATAAGCATGATTTTAAAGCGACTTGGCTATCAGAGGAACAAATTGGACAGAGATATCCATTTAAAAAACGTGCAGCTATTTATACGTATAACGATGGTGAAATAAATCCGTATAAATTTACACATAGTTTATTAAAACAAGCTTCTAATAAAGGAGTCCACATTTATGAAGATACAGAGATTGTTGGCAAAAAGTTAGAGAAAGAACGTGCTGTTTTTTATACAAAAGGGGGCAATTCTATTACTGCCGATAAAGTAATTGTGGCTGCAGGATATGAAGGTTTGGAATTTAAAAAGGAAAAGAACGCTACACTAATTAGCTCGTATGCAATTGTTACTAATCCTGTAGAAGATTTATCTTCTTGGTATAAACGTACTCTCATTTGGGAAACTGCGAGACCATATATTTATATGAGAACTACTGCAGATAACAGGATTATTATAGGTGGGTTAGATGAAGATACAAACATTGCTCAAGAAAGAGATTCAAAATTAATCCATAAAAAAGAGAAATTAGTGAATGAATTTAATAAGCTCTTTCCAAATATTACGGTTGAACCTGAATTTTATTTAAGCGCTTTTTATGGTGGTACTCATGATGGTTTACCTATAATTGGAATGTATGAAGAGTTTCCAAATTGTCACTTTATCTATGCGTATGGAGATAATGGATTAGTATATAGTATGGCACTTTCTAAAATGGTTCGAGATGTAATTATTAGCGGTTCAAGTCCAGATTTGAATTTATATTTACAAACTAGACCAAAACTAAATGAATAAGCTATATGTACGCAAAATCACAGTAGTATAAAGAAGTGATCGTTTTAACGGTTTTAATTATTTTATATAAGAAGCAATTCTACATTTGTAATCTCTCCAATATATTTTGGGGGGATTTATTTTTTTATTGAAAAATAGTCTAATTAAACTATAACGAGTATATAGTTTAATTAGACTATTTATTCTGTTGGGTGTGAAAAAAGGAGGAAAGAGGTATGGTTGCAAAAGAGACCAACTTACGCTTAGTAATAGCTGGTTTAATGCTAGGCATTTTAATGGCTGCAATGGATAATACAATTGTTGCTACTTCAATTGGTACAATTGTCTCAGATTTGGGTGGATTGGATAAATTCGTCTGGGTTACTTCTGCTTATATGGTTGCAGTTATGGCTGGTATGCCTATTTTTGGGAAATTATCTGATATGTATGGTAGAAAGAGGTTCTATATTTTTGGTTTATTAATCTTCTTAATTGGTTCTGCATTATGTGGTACTGCGCAAAGCATTGTTCAGCTAAGTATTTATCGTGCAATTCAAGGTATAGGTGGGGGTGCACTTATGCCAATCGCCTTTACCATTGTATTTGATATTTTTCCTATTGAAAAAAGAGGAAAAATGACTGGATTATTAGGGGCCGTATTTGGTTCTTCAAGTGTATTAGGACCTTTATTAGGCGCGTATATAACAGAAAATATTAGTTGGCATTGGATTTTTTACGTCAATATTCCAATTGGTTTAATGTCATTAATTTTTATTTTAAAAGCTTATAAAGAAAATAATCCACCTACTAAGCAAAATATTGATTGGTGGGGGACGATAACGCTCGTAATAGCAGTAATTAGCTTAATGTTCGCTTTAGAATTAGGAGGAAAAAAGTTTAAGTGGGATTCGATACAAATCATTGGGTTATTTACATCGTTTATTGTATTTTTTATTGGCTTCCTATTGGTAGAAAGAAAAGTGAAAGATCCGATCATATCATTTTGGATGTTTAAGCGTAAGGAGTTTGCAATATCTCAAATTATTACATTTTTCTATGGAGCAACATTTGTTATTTTAACAGTATTCATTCCTATTTTTGTTCAGGCTGTATATGGTGGAACAGCAACTAATGCTGGATTAATTTTAACACCAATGATGTTAGGTTCTGTCGTAGGTAGTGCCATTGGCGGAATATTTCAAACGAAAATTAGTTACCGCAACTTAATGTTATTATCTGTAATATCCTTTGGGATAGGTATGTATTTATTAGGAACGATGGATCCGCAAACAAGCCGTGCACTTTTAACGATATACATGATTATAACGGGATTTGGGGTTGGATTTTCGTTTTCTTTACTTCCTACAGTTTCTATTCATAATATGGAACCGAGATTCCGTGGCTCAGCTACTTCAACAAATTCATTCTTTCGTTCACTAGGTATGACAATTGGGGTAACGATTTTTGGCTCCATTCAAAATAGTACCTTTACAGCTAATTTAAAGGATGCTTTTAAGGGAATAGAACACGGTTCCAACATGTTAAATAATTTAGGTGATCCAAGTGCAATATTTCGCTCAGATATAAGGGCCAGTATCCCTACTTTTATTCTTGAAAAAATTATAGCCGCTATGTCATCTTCAATTACTACTGTATTTCTATTAGCTTTAATTCCAATTATCGTTTCATTTATGGCAATATTATTTATGGGGAATGTCAAAGCTGGTACAAAGGATAATAAAGTGAATTCGAATTCATAAATTTTATAAAACAAAAAGATTCTTTGCTTATTTTTAGCTTATACTATTGGTATAGGTTATTAAGGAGTGGAGAATTATGAATACAAAGCTTTTTATGCTGGGTCTTCTTATGGAGAAGAATAGACATCCGTATGAAGTCCAGCAACTTTTAAAAAATAGTGAAATGAAATATTATATAAAAATTACAAAAGGCTCTTTATATTATACATTTGAGCAACTTGAAAAGAAGGGCTTTATAGAAGTTGTTGATATTATTCGTAATGAACAACGCCCTGAACGAACTATTTACGGTATTACTCAAAGTGGTAAACAAGAATTTGAGCATTTATTATTAGAGCAAATGATAAAGAAAGAGGATATGCATCGTCCTATATATGAAGCGTTACTTTTTGCACAATATGGGGAGGAACAATTAATTCTAGAACAGCTAAAAATTAAAATCTCTCAACTGACGTTATATCTTACTACTCTTCAAAAAGTATATGAAGAGAAGTGTGGAAAAGAGAGTTTAGCTAAGCTATATATATTATCTAGTGTCATTTTACATTTAAGAACAGAGTTAAAGATTTTACAGAGTTTATATAATAACGTAAAAAATGAAAAGATAGATAATATAGGAAATGATGTACTTAGAGAGATAGAAAATCAATGTTTATAATGAAGAAGATTATAAAATAAAAAGAACGATTGTTATAATCATTTAAAAATAACAGAAGTACTTGTTCTAATAAAAAATGAATTGTGCTTTAAGAATCAGAAGGGATAGCCATGCAAAATAAAATTATTGTTATGTTTCAAAAAGATTTTCGCTTATATGATAACCCAGCTCTATTTGAAGCTACTCAGTCCGGTGAGGTTGTTCCGGTATATGTACATGATGAAACTTTTTCAATGGGAAATGCGTCAAAGTGGTGGTTACACCATGCAATAATAGATGCAAAGAAGCAACTTGAGGCATTGGGCTCTACTTTAATCATTCGTAAAGGAAGTACGGAGGAAGAAATACTTTCTCTCATAGAACAGTTAGGTATAACGGCTGTATATTGGAATATTTGTTATGATCCGGACAGATTACAATTTAATCAAAACATGAAAATGATGTTAGAAGATAAAGGTATTACATGTAAGGAATTTAATTCACATTTATTATTAGAACCGTGGATGATTAAAAAGAAAGATAACACTGAATATAAGGTGTTTACGCCTTTTTATAATGCATTTCAAAAGCAGGTAATATCTAAACCTATTAGTAAAGTGCAGCGTATAAAATGGGGAAGTTCTTTACCAGAAAGCTTATCTGTTACAGAATTACACTTGCTGCCGACTATACCGTGGACATCTCATATAGAATCAATATGGGATCCTACAGAAGAAGGGGCATACAAAACATGTAAGAAATTTTTCTCTAGCAAATTAGCCTCTTATAGTGAAGGAAGAGATTTTCCAAATCAAAATGCTCATTCGATGTTGGCACCTTATCTTTCATTTGGTCAAATATCAGTGAGGTGGATGTATCATTACTTAATCAATAAAAGTACCGAAAGACAATGTAGTCTTTTTGAAAAACAAGTGAATAGCTTTATCCGTCAATTAATTTGGCGAGAGTTTTCTTATTATTTACTATATCATTACCCATTTACAGTATATAAACCTCTTAATAAGAATTTTGAACATTTTCCGTGGAATAATGAAGAGGAGTTATTAACAGTATGGCAGAAGGGTGAAACTGGTTATCCGTTTATTGATGCGGGAATGCGGGAACTATGGCAAACAGGTTTTATGCATAATCGAGCAAGAATGGCTGTAGCCTCTTTTCTTGTAAAGCATTTATTAATTCCGTGGCAAGAAGGAGCAAAATGGTTTATGGATACACTACTAGATGCTGATATTGCAAATAATACCATGGGGTGGCAATGGGTTGCTGGAAGTGGAGCGGATGCATCACCGTACTTTCGTATTTTTAACCCGATTACACAAGGAGAAAAGTTTGATAAAGATGGAGAATATATAAGAAAATGGGTACCAGAATTAAAAGATATGCCTAATAAATATATACATAAACCGTGGGAAGCACCTGAGCATATTTTACAAAAGGCTAATATAAAGCTAGGAGATACATACCCTTTGCCAGTTGTTGATCATAAGGCAGCGCGGGAGAGAGCACTTTGTGCATATAAAAGTATGAAAGAATTCGTATGAAATAGGTTAAACAATATGTATTTGGAACTTGAATATTAGAATTTCATCCATTACAAGGACATACTAATCATATAAAGTTTTTATAACCTTCGAGTAAAAAGGAGAATGTTTATGAAAAAATCTAGTAGTCTAGTATTTTTACTAACATATGGTTTGTTTTATGTTTCTAGTATTTTATTTCCAATTGATCATATGTGGTACGATGCGCTGGAAAAGCCGTCTTGGACGCCTTCTGGCATGACAATCGGAATAGTTTGGACGGTATTATATGGACTTATTGCATTATCAGTTGCAATTATTTACAACAAATATGGATGTAAGCCAAAAACATTTTGGTTTATATTCCTTTTAAATTATATGTGCAATCAAGCGTTCAGCTACTTTCAATTCAGTCAAAAAGATTTATTTTTAGCAACAATAGATTGTTTACTAGTCGCTGTTACTACGTTACTTCTCATAGCGGTTTCTTCCAGTTTGTCTAAAGTATCGACATGGTTGCTCATTCCATATTTTTTATGGGCTACATTTGCTACATATTTATCTTGGAGCATTTATAGTATAAATTAAAGGCGTAAATAAAAACTTGAGCATAATAAAAATGCTCGAGTTTTTATGTGTGCTAATGAAAATCTGAAATATAGAATATATACATCTTAGGGAGGTCATCTTTGTGAAGAAATGGATAAAAATTACGCTGTACTCTTTACTCGGTATTTTACTTATAGGAAGTATTACGTTTTTGACTTGGTCTCAGTTTACTTATAAACCAACGAAAGAGGCTTTGTTGTTAGTAGATGATAAAAAAGGTGAAGATCATATCGTTTTTGGAGAGAAAGATGCTAAAATAGGGGTTATTTTTTATCAAGGTGCTAAAGTAGAAGCGGAGGCTTATAGTTACTTGGGAGAAGCTCTTGCAAAAGATGGACACTTTGTAGTAATGCCTAAGTTACCATTAAACTTAGCGATACTTAGAATCAATGCAGTAGACAGTGTAATGGCACAGTATCCTGAAGTTCAAAAATGGTATGTTGCGGGCCATTCAATGGGGGGAGCTATGATTTCTAAGTATGCCTTTCAACATGAGGACAAGGTAGATGGGATCATTTTCTTAGGTTCTTATCCTGCAGATGACTTCTCTACGAAAGCGATTCCGATGTTATCAATTTATGGGGAAGTAGATGCTTTAGCAACTGTAGAAAAAATAGAGGACAATAAAAAGTTTATGTCAAAGAATACAACTATGCACATGATAAAAGGTGGAAACCATGCTCATTTTGGCATGTATGGTGAGCAAAAAGGTGATAATGCTAGCTTAATTACGCCAAAAGCACAACGAGATGAAACAGTGAAAGTAATTGAAGAATGGTTGTTGAAACAATGATAGACGGGAGAGCCAACTCATACGAGACGGCTCTTTTATTTAACTTCTATCTTCAATTTCCCTCTTATTTTCTCCGGAATATCCTCTTCAGCGATAATATCGTAAGAATACACATACTTTCCTTTTACATGAATTTTTAAGTAAGTTTTTCTTATAAAATCATTAGGTGTGTTCGTTCCAACTTTATATTCTGTTTCATTGCTTAATTCATCAACACCTTTTAGTGAGTACACAGCTCTTCCTTTATGATGATAATCTGGAATGCCATATCCCTTCGCAACGGCGTATACATTTTTTTCTTCAGCAATTGGATTAAATCTGTCTAAATCCCCGCGTAATATGAAAGGTAGTAAGTATATAGGAATGCCTATTGCTATTATACAAATTATAAATTTCTTCATGATCGTTTCTCCTTTTATCTATTTACATTTTTCAGTATAGATAAAAGTTCTTATGAATATAGAGGGGAATTCTTTAAGTTTTTCTTAAGAGTTATTTTATTACGGTAAAAGGAGCGAATCTCACATCGTTAGAGTCGTAACTTTGTATGATGATTCTTTTTTACATAACGAACGGATTTAGCTCTACGATATAATGCATTAGAAAAGTTTCATCCATATAGCATTTGGAATGTTACTGGGCAATCGATTTAAAATAGTTAAATATTACTTCTTGAAAGCACACTTTATTACCCATACGATTGTTTAGGATAGTATGTATCTTTATATAATCTTGATATAGATTTCTCTTTATCTTTCTATGAACATGAGATTATCTAAATATGAACAAGCTACACTCTCCTTAGAAAGAAGTGAGGAGAGGGATTTATGGAATATAGTAGAAAAAAACATTTTGTTTATTAACTATCGCAGGACTAGGTATATGTATCGGTATGTCAAATAGTGAAAGTCCTATAAGTGAAAAGAAACCACCTGTCATTGTGCAAGAAGTAGAACAAAAACCAGAAGTAGTTGAAAAAGAGAATATATCAATAGAACAAGAAAAAGAGGTAATAAAGCCATTAGATGTTCCGCTTATCTTACAAAAACCAGAATTGATGCGCGGTTGTGAAGTAACAAGTCTCGCTATGGTATTACAATTTTCAGGAGTGAAAGTAGATAAAATGGAATTGGCTTCAAAGATACACTATGTCCCATTTCAAAGTAATGGTTTGAAGGGAAATATGCATAAAGGGTTTATCGGGGATATGGCTACTTTTGATAAACCAGGATTAGGTGTTTTTGTGGAGCCGATTTTAGAATTGGCAAAGTTGTATGTTCCGGATGAAAAAGTGATGAATCTAAGTTATAAAGAACCTGAACAAATTTATGAAGCGATAGATCGAGGCCTCCCTGTATGGGTATTAACAAATGCTCGTTTTAAACGATTACCTGATAATCAATTTTATACATGGAGAACAGATACAGGGGAAATGAAAGTGACATATCATCAACATAGTGTCGTTGTGACAGATTATGATGAACAATATGTATATATTAACGATCCACTAAAGACGGACAAACATAGAGCGATTAATCGAAATAATTTTGAACAGTCTTGGATTCAGATGGGAAGACAAGCGATGACCATTTCGATTTAAAGAGAACGTAGATTGGATGAGAATAGAAATGAAAAAAGTTTTAATTATAGAAGATGAAAAAATTATAAGAGAGACGGTAGCGCATTATTTCTCGCATGATGGATATGATGTGATAACAGCAGAAGATGGCCAAATTGGATTAGAGTTATTTGCTGCACATGATCATGATGTCAGTTTAATCATACTAGATATTATGCTTCCAGTAATGGATGGGTGGTCAATTTGTAGACGTATTCGCAAGAGCTCAAACGTTCCCATTATTTTATTAACAGCTCGAAGTGATGAGGATGATACATTACTTGGATTTGAACTAGGGGCAGATGATTATGTAACGAAACCATTTAAACCTGCAATTTTATTGGCGAGAGCAAAGCGTTTGTTCAAAGATACAAATCAAAATTTACAATTTCAGGACTGCATTCATTTATGTGGTATTCGCTTAGATAAATCAGCACGTTCTGTTTCAATAGATGGACAAAAGATAGATTTTACACATACAGAGTATGAAATTTTACAATCTTTAATGGAGCATAAGGAACAAGTATTAACGCGAGAGCAATTAATCACAAATATTTGGGGATATGATTATGACGGAGATGATAAAACTCTAACTGCACATATGCGTAATGTACGTTTGAAACTAGGTGAGAAAGCAAAGCACATTACTACAGTTGTTCGTACGGGATATAAGTTTGAGGTAGAGAAATGATGAGAAAGAAAATTGTATTTCAATTATTTTTTCTTACCTTTTTACTATGCTGCATGATCATCGCAACTATCTTTTTTGGACAAATGTATGTGATGAAGTATATGTATGTAGATAAGGAAAAAGAAAATGTTCAGAAATAATTAAAACAATATTATACATTTTATGAAGAATATAAACAGGATGAAAATAAACTCCAGAGTAAAGAACGATCATATGCGAATCAGCAAGGCATTATGATTGCAAGGCTTGATGAAGTAGCAAACATTAAGAAATTACCATCAGGAGATTACTATATAAAAGCGACTGATAAAAATGATCCAAGTCGAACATCTAAAGTCGTATTTAATAATTTAATTAACGCAAAGAAAGATATGGATTCTAACTTCAGCATTTTAATTACGAGTTTAATCGATAAGACGACCAAAACAGCTATCATGGATACAGTGAGTAAAGGGCAAAATAAGGATATCGTCGTTCCTACAACACTAAGGATAAAAGGATACGATGGAAACTTTGTAGCTCCTACATATCATCAGACAATGAAATGCATGATGTCAGGCGCTAAAAATGGAATTAAAATTTTTTCAAAAGAAGAAAGTGATAAATATTATTACTTAGAAGGACTTGTAACAGAAATTAGCTTCCCGAATTATAGCAACCCAGAAATTGATAACGCGTTGTACAGTAATGAAGTATTTGCAAATCGTATTTTGCAATTTCAATCGGATTGGATTAGCGATAAAGTAAAATTAAGCGGAGAAGAATGGGTGCAGAATGAAATTAGTATAGATGGAATCAAGTATCTAGAAACGATAAAACCACTCATGAAAGATGGTCAAGTAAAGGAATTTATTTATACGCTATCTTCGTTACAACCAATTACAAAAGCAACAGATGTAATGAGTGATTATTACATATATATTATAGTATTTGTGCTGGTTCTATCGCTTATTGTATGTTTTTATTACTCGAGAATTATCACTAAGCCATTATTAAAGGTTAATGAAGCAACGAAAAAAATAATGGAATTCCAGTTTCAAGACAAGCTTTCTATCAAGTCGAAAAATGAAATTGGAGAGCTTTCCTCTAACATTAATCAGCTCTCAGAAAGAATGGAAGGGTATATCAATCAGTTAAAAAAGGACTTAGAGAAAGAAAAGAAACTAGAACAGACAAGAAAAGATTTCATTGCAGGTGTTTCACATGAATTAAAAACCCCCCTCAGTGTGATGCAAATATCTGCTTCCATGCTGCAAGATGGTATTGCACCTGAAATGAATCAATACTATTGGGACGCATTAGAAAAAGAAATAGAGAAAATGAATGTACTAATTGATGAAATGTTAAACTTAGCTAAATATGAATCAGGAACATATCAAATACAGATGGAGCAAGTTAATATAGTTGACTTAATTCAAAAGGCAGAACAAGATTTACAAGTTCAAATTGATGAAAAATCCCTACAAATCAAATTAAATATAGATGATGTGTGTGTCAAGGGGAAAACGAATTTATTGGAACAGGTTATAACAAACTTGTTTACAAATGCGATTCGTTATACAGATGCAAAACAAATCATTGTGATTGATGTAAAAGAGAAACAACATGACGTATATATAGGATTTGAAAATAAAGGTTCACATATAGCAGAAGAAAATATAGATAAAATATGGGATCAGTTCTATAGGGGCGATAAATCAAGAAAACGAGTATGTGGTGGAACGGGTCTTGGGCTGTCCATTGTAAAAAATATATTTGATTTACATGATGCGAAATACGGTGTGACCAACACTGAAGACGGTGTATTATTCTACTTCCATTTAGAAAAGTGGGATGGAAAACAGTAGTATAAAATAGTTGGAGTAAACAGTAAAGGTGCAAAATCTAAGGAAGAGAAGTGGCTGAAAGAAAATACGCATCGTGCAGGGTATATCATTCGTTATCCAAAGGAAAAGAAAAATATAACTGGTTATACGTATGAACCGTGGCATATTAGTTATATAGGAGATATTTCAAAAAATATATAAGGAAAAACTAACTTTAGAAGAATATATGAGATAAGAAAACTAAAGTGAATTGAAAATCTGTATTTTTTTAGGGAATAATATTTTATTTTAATAGATTCAAAAACTGCCTATTTAAAAATTTGATAGGCAGTTTTTTACTTTCGGGTACAAAATGAAATGATTTTATTTTGTTCATATATATAGAAAAAAACATATAAATACATCCAAAACACTAATCATTGCCCCTCGTTATTAGCAATAGGATAGCTACTTAAGGACAAAAAAGAATTCGCTAGTTTTTGTGCGAAATGTAAAGGGGGTTCTACCGATTGGATATGAATATACATAATTAAGGGATTCATGTACAGCCAATGATTATGTAAAGCACTGACAATAATTCCTTGTTGTACAATTGATCTCATAAATGCAGGGATCTCTTCTTGTAGAACAGCGATTTCACCTAAATTTAATGCATCACCATTTTGATCTAACGATTCAAAACTTACTCCGACGGGGACTACATAAGTACTTAGTTTTCCTTGAACAAGCACCCTGAAATCGCGGTGAAAAGACATTGAACAACCACCTTGACTTATTTTACTTTTTCCCTTAAGTATTGTAGCAAATTGCTCACAAATGAAATTAAGATTGTGCATAAATTCAATCCCTTTCTTATATAAGTATATGGCTACTATGAAAATATCTATTTAAATACAGGGTTTTGCTTGAATACTAAAAAATGAGTTCTAAAATACTGTACCTATTCACGAAGAATTTAGTTGTTTCTCCTTGTATCTATTTATATTTTTCGGTATAGAAAACAATGCCTATGAATACAGAGGGGAATTCTTTAAGGTTTTCTTAAAAAGATTTTAGTAACAGTTATTTTAACCAAAATTTTCATGGGAATATCTTTAAAAGGAACTTATGTTTTTTGCAAGAAGTGATAAGCTTATATGATTATTCTCTTTTACCAAATCGTATCATGTATTAAAAAAAGGACTTGATCCCCGATATACAAAATTGGCTGTCGTAGGAGATGTAAACCGCAGTGGATCAATCGTATTAGCAGCAACACCGCTATTAAAATCATTAGGAATTAAGAAGATGGCAAGGGTGTACGAAATATCGAAGCGGCCGGATATTATAATTGTGAATCTGATTATACATACGTATATGAAATGTTCAACTTACATAACAGGCTTAACTTTAAAGTATGTTGCGCTGGAAGATTTTCATCAATATAGTATCGATGAGTTTTTCATGGATATGACCGCAAGCATTCATTTGTTTGCGAGTAATTCGTGCGAGTTCGCATTTAAAATTTAAGAGAGAAATATATGAACGTACGCGAATTGAAAGTACGATTGGTATTGCTTCGATATCGCTTTCATATTTCAAGAAGGGATCGTACGGTCAAAAAAGATAATAATCTATTAGGGGTTGAGTTAAAAAAAGGTGACGTAGTCATTGCTTGGATGAGTGCATCCAATATGGATGAAAACATGTATAGCGATCCTTTTTCTATAGACATTCATCGCTCAAATAATAAAAAGCACCTAACTTTCGGAAGTGGTCCACATTTTTGTTTAGGTGCCCCCCTTGCACGATTAGAAATGAAAATTGTATTAGAGGTATTCTTACAAAAGTTTTCTTGTATCGAACCAGTTGAAGGATTTGAATTAGAAAAAAACTTAACTGCTTCTGCTACGGGACAGTCCTTGACTTATCTACCAATGAAAGTTTATGGGATTCAGCCCATACCCATTAACTTAAGAAATTAATTGTTCCCCAAAACGAAAAAACGAGCTGAAATTTTATAAATCACCAGCTCTATAAGAGTATTTTTTCGTTTTTGGGGTATGTAAGAATCTTAGCTTGATAGCATAGGTGGATGAATAGAGGGTCTTTAGTAGACCTTCTTATAAAGAAATGAGAAAAAACATGTGCGAGAGTTTAACAAGCTATATTATGAGTTTGTCTAGAGAGCACATATGAAATTGAAAGGATTTTAAAAAAAGCCAGAATGGTCCCTATCAAAAACCATGATAATACTAGGGGATGATAGTAAAGTCTTAATATTTAACGTTCGAGGCATATGTAGATTTATTGTAAAATAATATTGAATTCAACAATTAGGTAATAGATGTTTTGAAATAATTAGAATTATGGAGGAAGGGTTCAATCAATTCTACAAAACTGAAGTGCATTCTAGTCTTTTGAAGTCCACCTCTTTTTAACTTAGTTAACATAGTTATCGTGTCCGTTAGTTGGTTAATTAATACCTTAATTCATTTTTTTACCAATAAAGTATTGCATCAAAATGCAAAGTTTTTCGAAAATAACTATTTTCGATGTGAGATGAAAATGGGGGAATATCTATTTAGAATCTAATAAAAAAGATAAGATTACGGAGTGTAATCTTATCTTCGCACTAATAATAATAAATTGTATTTTCAAGGTTTCAAAATGACTTTTATACAATCATCTTCACGATTATTGAAAATTTGATAACCGTAGCTCGCTTCTTCAAGGGGGATTTTGTGCGTAATAATCTCTTTTGGATCAAATTCTTTATTTGTTATTTTTTCAAATAGTTCCGGCATAAAATGAATGACAGGTGCTTGTCCCATTTTAAGATTAATATTTCTAACCCAAAATGCACCGAGTGGGAAGGCATTATAGTTGCCGCCATAAACGCCGGTCATTTGAACCGTTCCATATTTTCTTACGGCCTTCGTAGCAATTTGAATAGGGCCGAGAGTTCCACCTTGTAATTTCAATTTTTGTTCTAGAAATTCTAGGGGTGATTTTTTTCCATCCATGCCCACGCAATCAATGACTACATCCGCACCACCATGTGTGATTTCTTTTAAATGTTCTCCCATATCAGGAAATTTTGTAAACTCAAATACCTCAACATTGTTAATCTTTTTTGCATAATTTATCCGATAATCTAAGTAATCGACTGCAATTACGCGTTTAGCACCTTGCATCCAAGCGAATTTTTGTGTCATTAATCCAACAGGTCCACAACCAAGGACGATAACAGTATCACCTCGCTTAACGCCTGCGTTTATTACACTCCAATAAGCTGTTGGCAAAACATCGGATAAAAACAGTAGAGATTCATCTTCCAGTTCGCATGATTCTGGTATAACAAATGGAGTGAAATTTCCAAAAGGAACTTTTAAATATTCAGCTTGTCCGCCCGGATGATTACCAAATTTCTCTGTATAACCAAAGTATCCGCCAGAATCGTAATGGGGGTTGGAGTTGTCACATTGACTTTCCATTTCATGTTGGCAATAAAAACAATGTCCACAAGCAACGTTAAAGGGGATTACGACACGGTCGCCTTTTTTCACTTTCGTAACATCTGGACCTACTTCTTCAACAATGCCCATTGGCTCATGGCCAATAATATATCCTTGCGGTAAAGGCATGTTCCCTTGATATAAATGTAAATCAGAACCGCAAATAGCGGTTGAAGTAATTTTTACAATAATATCATCTTTTTTCTCTAATTTTGCATCATCCACCTGTTTAACTTGTACTTGGTTTGGGCCTTGATAGGTTACAGCTTTCATCTCATATCTCCTTTTTGATTATTTCTCAAAATATACTTTCTATTTAATCGATTGGTGAAATAGAAATCTGTCTTTTATTTACTGAAGAGAATTAGGAAGTATATATAGTGTTGTTATGAAAGTATGTTATACCAGTTATTCTTTCTTATATGTTTTGCCCTACTTTAAGAAAAAAATCAATATTTATTCATATGCTAATTCCCATAAAAAGGATAACTATTATTTCATGATTCGTAGCATATTAAAAGCATTGGAGGTGAAACGATATGGCAAACAATAATAGTGGAAATCGTAATGAATTGTTAGTTCGAGGTGCTGAACAGGCTCTTGATCAAATGAAATATGAAATTGCACAAGAGTTTGGTGTACAACTTGGTGCAGATACAACAGCTCGTTCAAATGGATCTGTTGGTGGTGAAATTACAAAACGTTTAGTAGCAATGGCTGAACAACAACTTGGTGGTAGAGCTAACCGCTAAGTAAATTGACATACAATATAGTAGATATGTAAATCAATTTCTTTTGTATATGTGTAAAAATAAAAACCCTTATAGTAAATGGATTCTCACTCAAAGATTATTGATAATCTTCTTTCATAATCTTTGAGTATTTTATTTGTAAACTACTTTCCTAAACAATAAACACGCAGTGTTGGAAAGGTGTTTTCCATGCATAGTAGAAAATCTTTTGCAGGAAAAAGCATACTTAAAAATTTGATTTCAATATTGAAATCAATATTTATTATGATATTTTCGAAAGGGAGGAATTTAAAAATGGGTATATTAAGTGGAAATCCTCAAAACGAACCGTTACATTACGGAGAAGTATTTGATATTTGGAGTTATCTTTTAGCTGCACAAGGTGCAATTGCAAGCCATCAAGTGTTTATGAATCACACAGGTGACGAAGATTTGAAAAAGTTTTTAGAAAGCTTAATTGAAAATGATATGAATTCGGAAATAGGAGAGTTAAAAACTCTTTTAAAGGTTAATGGCGTAGCTTTACCGCCTGCTCCTCCAGAACGACCAGTTGCATCTATTGAAGATATTCCTCCAGGAGCACGTATTAATGATGTTGAAATAGCAGCAGCTGTTTCTGCAGGATTAGCAGCTGGACTTGTGACATGTAGTCAAGTGATGGGAAAATGTCTTCGAGAAGATGTAGGGATGCTATTCGGACAATTTCATATGAAAAAAGCGCAAGCAGGTGTAACTTTGCTGCGTTTAAGTAAGAAAAAAGGGTGGGTAGTTCCACCTCCATTACATGTAAGAAATTCTGATCAAGCTTAATAAACAAAAATAAAAAAGTGGCATTGGCCACTTTTTTATTTTTTAGATGTATCCCCACTTCGGATTTGTTTATTTAGTTTCTTAAATATAAAAAGTATTTTCATGCTTAATGTATCTTTTTGTCTACATATTTTCCATAATCAGGTACAGCAATTTTATCAAATTCTTGAACGAGTGTGTTGAGGCTTGTTGATAGCAAATCACCTGACATCGGTATCCCATGCCCAGTAACAGCAACTAGAGGCTTTAATTTCTCTAGCTTAATAACTGACTCTTTAGCGGCTTTCCAGTCTGTTGTTAAATAACGAGGTGGTCCGCTTATTTCCTGTTCCTGAGTAATTACTTTATATAAATATTCCTGTTTCACTGTAACAAAAGCGTCCCCAGCAATTAAAGTTCGGTCTTTTTCTCGGAATAATGAAATATGCCCTGGAGTATGTCCTGGTGTATGAATCCATCTAAACTCTGGCATATGAGGAACGGTTCCATCTGCAGGTAATACTTTTACGCTATTTTCTAAATCAATCGGTTCGTTAGGGAACAGAGGAGACATTTTCGCTACTATACCACCTTCAACTGTTGGATCTGGTTCAGGATAGCTTTGTTGTCCAGTCAAGAACGGTATCTCCATTTGATGTGCATAGACTGGAATATCCCAATACTTGATGAGTTCAATTATTCCTCCAACATGATCAAAATGCCCATGAGTTAAAATAATTGCTTTTGGGCGGCTATTTGTACCAAATCGCTTCTCAGTAACAGATATAATTTCATTTGCACATTTAGGCATTCCAGCATCAACTAAAACAAAATTATCGGTATGCGGATTTCCAACAAAACATATGTTGACGATTTGAATCGTGTAGCAAAATAAATCAGGCAATACTTCGAGGCCATGACCACTCTCAATTGAAGTTGCTGGAATAAACTTGTAATCACTTCCATAATTCATTTCATTGTCCACTTTTTCTCCCCCTTAACTTATTCCAATATGACATTATAGTTCCCTAATTTTGAAAATCCATTTTGGGGGATGTTGTTTTCTCCCGCTTTAATGGGCAGTAAGACCCCACTGATTAAAGTTTCACTTTACAGTATACTGACTTTGTTTCTTACTCGTTTATTACATTTACTATCACAAGTGCCCTTATTAAAATGAGGAGAGAAACGTACTTGATTATAGGAAGTTTTTATTTAAGAGGAGGAACTATCATATGGCAAAGGTACTAATGTTTAATTTTCCAGGGGAAGGACATGTGAACCCAACTCTTGCACTTATTGAAGAATTAGTAAAAAGAGGGGAAGAGGTTGTTTATTATTGTGTAGAGGAGTATAAGGAGAAAATTGAAAAAACAGGAGCTTTGTTTCGTCCATATGAAAATTTTTTAGCAAAAGTAGACATGTTGAAAAGGATGAATGGAGAAATAGATCCCTCTGAACTATTATTACATATGGTAAAATCCATGGATAAAATAATAAAGATTGTTATAGAAGAGTTGAAAGAAGAAAAGTATGATTACGTAATATATGATAACAATTTTGCAGTAGGATGGATCATAGCTGAAGCATTACATTTACCTAAAATCTCTTCATGCACAACATTTGCAGTTACGAAAAAGTTATTTAACGCATTGATGAACAATCATAATGAAGGAGACAAAAAATCACCTCTTTATCAAGAAGTTACGCATATTTTAGAAGAGTGGCAAAAGGTATATGGCTTTTCTATGAATGAAAAGAAAAATGTAATGACTTGTGCTGGAAATATTACTATCGTATATACGTCTGAATTTTTCCAACCTGATGTGGAGGAATTGGATGATTCTTATATCTTTGTTGGACCCTCTATTACATCACGGAAAGATATGCAAGAAATTACTTTTAAACAGAAGGAAGAAGAGAAACTCATTTATATTTCTATGGGAACTGTATTTAATCAACAGATGGATTTTTATTACATATGTTTTGAAGCATTTAAAAATTTTCCTGCTACCATCATATTGTCCGTAGGAAAACATATTGACATCAACCAATTGAAAAATATCCCATCTAATTTCAAAGTTTATAATTATGTGCCTCAGTTAGAGGTATTGAAACAAGCTAATCTTTTTATTACACATGGGGGAATGAATAGTTCTAGTGAAAGCTTATATTTTGGCGTTCCTATGATCGTTATCCCAGTTATGGGAGATCAACCGATAGTGGCCCAAAGAATAGAAGATTTAAAAGCTGGCATACAATTAAATCTAAAAAAGCTTACTCCAGTGACATTATATAATGCAGTAATGGAAGTATTATCGAATGATGTATACTTAGAAAATAGTCATAAAATCAAATGTACTTTAAAAAATGCTGGTGGATATATTAAAGCCGCTGAAACAATAGAACTATTTAAGTTGAAGACGGGTATTAAATAAGATGCCCCAGTTGCCAAACACAGCAGCTGGGGCATCTTATTATTTCTTCCTAACTTAATTATACCACGTAAATCAAGTTCGAAATAGACTGTTTATTCGTATTTACTCCTGCTACAATCAAGAACACATGCAAAGTAAGGAGAGATGTTATATGAGTTCTTTCGTTCTCGATTTTCAGGAAATAGAAAAAACGCAGCTTTCACTTGTCGGTGGAAAAGGATTGAATTTAGGGGAGTTATCTAATATTCAAGGGATACAAGTGCCGGAAGGATTTTGTGTGACAACAGTAGGATATGAAAAGGCCATCGAACAAAATGAAGAGCTTCAAACTTTGTTGCAGCAGCTAACCAAGTTGAAAAAGGAAGACCGAGCTCAAATTGGTGAAATTAGTAAGAAAATTAGAGAAGTTATTATGGCGGTAGAAATCCCTTCAGATGTAGTGGAAGCGGTAACTCATTATCTCTCACGTTTTGGAAATGAACATGCGTATGCCGTGCGCTCTAGTGCGACGGCTGAAGATTTACCGTATGCTTCATTTGCTGGTCAACAAGATACGTATTTAAATAGTATCGGAAAAGAAGCGATTTTGCAGCATGTAAGAAAGTGCTGGGCGTCTTTATTTACAGAGCGAGCAATTATGTACCGCATGCAAAATGGTTTTGAACATAATCAAGTTTCTATATGTGTTGTCGTTCAAAAAATGGTTTTCCCTGAGGCTTCGGGAATTTTATTTACGGCTGATCCGGTTACTTCTAACCGAAAGGTGCTATCAATTGATGCCAGTTTTGGACTTGGTGAGGCGTTAGTATCAGGACTGGTCTCTGCCGATAATTATAAAGTAAAAGAAGGCAAAATTACCGAAACGATGATAGCGACTAAAAAATTAGCTATTTATGCTGTAAAAGAGGGCGGAACAGAGACGAAACAAATTGATCCGGCTCAGCAAAAACTTCAAACATTGTCGGAACAACAAATATTACAACTAGAACAGATCGGAAGACAAATTGAAGCTTATTTTGGCTGTCCACAAGATATAGAATGGTGTTTAGTCGATAACGTATTTTATATTGTCCAAAGTCGCCCCATTACGACTGTATATCCAATTCCTGAAGAAAATGATGGGGGAAATCATGTGTATATATCAGTTGGTCACCAACAAATGATGACCGATGCGATGAAACCGCTTGGGTTATCTTTTTTCCTGTTAACGACTAATGCTCCTATGCGTAAAGCGGGAGGACGGCTGTTTGTTGATGCTACACAACAATTAGCTTCACCTGCTAGCAGAGATTATTTAATAAATACTTTAGGGAAATCAGATCCACTCGTAAGAGATGCATTAACGACTATAATCGAGCGAGATCATTTTATTACATTGTTGCCGGATGATGAAAAAGAAAAGATTGTTAGTAAAAGTAAGCAACCTGTAAATTCGCAATCAGAAATATTAGTTACTGCGTTTACTGACCCCGGCTGGACACCGTTGTTTGTGTCTATAAAAGGATTAGTCACTGAAGTTGGCGGACTTATGACGCACGGAGCAGTAATTGCACGTGAATACGGATTACCAGCAGTCGTTGGAGTAGAGAATGCTACAAAATTAATAAAAGACGGACAACAAATACGGGTACATGGGACTGAAGGATATATTGAAATGCTATAAAGACAGGGTATTTATAACAAATGTAATTGATGGATATCTGTTGTACAATCTTAGCCATATCATGCTAGCATAGTGATAAAGGGGGAAACGACAATGGATAAGTTTTCATATTTAATTTTTATAATAGGAGTTTTATTATTAGTTATTGCAATATTTTTTAATAAACCGCGTCGTTAGGTGAAAGACGTATTTATAAAACCTTTAAACTTGAAAATTATTTTTAAGCAACAAGTGTCGTTGTACTTCAGGTAAATAAAAAGGATCATCCGCTATAAATAGTGGATGATTCTTTTATTTTGCGACAGCTCACTTCTTTAAACCAGCCGCATAAAAAGGTCCATGAACTGCGATTGTTGATAAAATACGAGCAATTTCCTCTGGTGTTTCTTTTTGTCCGTTATTTAACCATTGCTGAATCACACCAATATGAGCAGATGCCATATAAGAGGTTAAGTATTGGCTTGGGACAAGTAAATTCTCTTTATTAATGAGAGCGCCATTCGTATCTTCAAATATTGTTTTCCACATAAAGTCTTTCAGTTTTGTTTGGAAAGATAAATCTCCTTTTGGACTTAATACAGCTTTCATAAAATCACTATTTTCATTTAGAAATTCAAGAATAGAAGTGATAAGTAGAAACGGCATTGTTGGGGAAGGGCTTGAGCCGAGATCAGCAATAACTTCCGGAAGTTTCTGTTTAGCAATGCTAGAAAACTTATACATAATTTCTTCTTGGCATTTCGTCATTAAATCAAACTTATCTTGATAATGTGCATAAAACGTACCACGATTTATGTTTGCTTTCGTTGTAATATCTTTCACTGTAATGGCGTCAAAACCTTTTTCTTCAATTAATTCCACAAATGCATTTCGTATGGCAGTTTTCGTGCGAACAACACGTAAATCTAAATTACTCTCACGCAAAATAGGTTCCTCCTTAATTTTAGCCAACACATTTTAAGAATGTGTCTTATAACCGACACATTCACGATTTTTGATTATTGTATAAGGTTCAACTCAAACATATAATTCAAATATAAATAAACAACACGTTGTTGGTTATTGTAAATCAAATGATAGGAGGAGAAAAGAAAATGTTTAAAAATAAACTTTTATGGTTATCACCAGTTATTGCACTACTTGTTGTTTTTATTTTTTCATTAACGTTATTTCCAACTGTTCAGCCTCAGCCGAAAAACTTGCCAATCGCAATTGTAAATGAGGATCAAGGAGTAGAAATTCCGAATCAACCGAAGATGAATATGGGGCAAACGATCGTTGATAATATGAAAAAAACATCAAAATCAGAGGAAGAACCCGCAGTGAAGTGGGTAGAAGTGAAAAATAAAGAAGTAGTTCAAAAAGGCTTAAATAATCAAGAGTATTACGCAGCATTAGTTATTCCAAAAGACTTTAGTACAAAACAAGCATCATTACGAACACCACAGCCATCTTCGCCAGAGGTAGAAATATTCATCAATCAAGGAATGAATACAGCAGCATCATCTATGGCAGGACAAATGTTAAATGGGATCGTTGATAATATGAACAATACTGTTCGTACTCAGCTACTAGATGGATTAAAAGCAAAAGGAGCTACATTAACAGCAGATCAAGTTTCAAATGTAGTAACACCGATTACAAAGAAAGTGACAAATGTAAATGAAACCGGCAAAAATAGTGCGAACGGTAACTCGCCAATGTCTTTATTCCAACCGTTATGGATTGCAAGTTTAGCGAGCGCAGCAATTATCTTTATGGCGATAAGTAAAATGCCGATTCGTACAAGAAACGAAAACTTCGTATTAAAACTAAAGCAAATCGTAACAGGCGCAATTGCTGCATTTGTTATTGGATTCGGTCTTACATGGATTGCGGATGGAATGGTAGGATTAAATATTTCAAATTTCACTGATACAGCACTATTTTTATCTATTACATCCTTTAGTTTCTTCTTAATGATATCGGCCGTACTTTCATTAGTTGGACTAAAAGGAATTGGCGTATTCGCACTCTTACTATTCTTTGGGGCACCGTTATTATCGCACCGGAAATGTTGTCGCCATTTTATCAAGACTGGGTGTACGCATGGTTGCCAATGCGATTTATGATTGAAGGACTGAGAGAAATATTCTTCTTCGGAAAAGGGTTAAGCTGGAGTACACCTCTTACTGTACTCGTTTGGATTGGTGCGGTAAGTATGGTTATTATTCTATTGACTGCTTTCAAACGTAGTGCAATAAAGGAACATAAAACAGAATTAAACGCTTAGAAAAAATAACGTTTCACTCGTAGTGAAGCGTTATTTTTGTGATGAAATAATGATTAGTCGATAGGGAAATGAAGAGTTCGCATTTGTGGTTCTTTTTGTATACATGCTCCTGCTATTACAAATTGCATAAAATGTTATGCGGAATAATGGAGGGGATACAATGTATAATTCGAATTATTATGATTCGTATAGGCAAAATGATAAGCTGATTCGCGATATTGAGAAAGCAATTAATGGAGAGTTTAGTGCAATAAGTTGCTATGCGAAATTAGCCAACATGGCTCCAAATACGGCGGAACGAAATCAAATTCTTGAAATTCGTAACGATGAAATCAAGCATTTCCATCATTTTGTACAAATCTATACAAATTTAACTGGTCAGCAGCCGAAACCACCATTTTTTATAAAAAGGTTTTTTCATATGTATTCCTCCTAATAGATATGTAGCAGTGCTCATTATATCAGTGTTTAAAGGATTTACGTTTTTTTAGAAAAGTACTATTGTTTAATCAAATATTAAAAACCTTGATAATACTTGCTTTTCAATGATTCATATGCTCGATTAGGTAATAATTACCGCTTTTTATTCGGGGAAGAAAGAGAATTGATCATGATTTATAAGGGAGGTACAAACAAATGAAAAGAGGAATTACAGTAGATATTCCAAATGAATATGATAATTTACTTTGGAAAGTGTTAAAGCCAATTGATATTTCTTCATATGATTGGTGGATAGGGAGTGAAGAGTCATACTTAGTAGCACGTGGTGGATTGGATGAGGCATTATTTCCAGAAGAACCAAGTATAGTGGAAGGATCAGATTTGAAAACTTTATTTAAAGACAACATATATTATGTTATTTTTGCAGATTTAAAAGCGTATTCAAAAGGAGAGGAAGTAGTAGATATTGAGACATATGAAGAATTTAAAGAGAGTAAGTGTGAATTAGTTTTACTAGTTGCGGATTGTACATACGTTACGATTTACGCTAAAGATCAAAAAAAGATTGAATTGATGTATGAAAACGCAAGGAATCAAGGTTATTATGTTGAATACGTTACAGACGAAAATGACGGTAGAACGCGATTATCAGTATGATAGTCATTTGAAAGGGGAACGGCAATATGGAGAGAAACACAGTTAAAGAATATACAATTCGAACCGCTACGGAAGAGGAAAGTGATAGCATTATCACGCTATTAAAAGAAGTAGCACAGTGGTTACAACATAAAGAAGTGGATCAGTGGCAGTATTTGTTAAGCGGAGAGGCTACCGCTGAAATACTAGAAAGTATAAAAGAGAAATATACATATGTGGTTACGAAAGAAGATGAAATTGTCGGTACGGTTACAGCATCTCCTAAACAAAATGAATGGGATGAACATATTTTTGGGAAAGAGGAAGTTTCTAATTCATTATATATTCATAGATTTGCGGTGAAACGGAAGTATAAGGGGAACGGAATAGGCGAATGGATGTTACAGTGGATAGAAGAGAATATACAACATGATAAAGAGTTTTTAAAACTAGATTGTGTAGGGCATAATCTTACGTTGAATGATTTCTATAAGCGATGTGGTTTTGAATTTATCGGTAGTACGGATGGACATAGTATGTTTCAGAAGAGAATAATATAGTTGAAAAGAAATAAGAAAAAGCGTAGGGACCCCTACGCTTTTTCTTATTTCTTTTCACTGTCTTTTAAAACTTGCTTTATTTTTAAGTGAACTACTTGGGCAGCTAGATACCCAAGACCTCTAGCTGCTTGCAGTTGAGTTTTTTTTACAATTTTCTGTTTGAGCAATGTTTTTTCATGATTAATATTTATTTTTTTCATAGTGTATATGCCCCTTAAAAATATCCTTATTATAGTTATTTTAATTTATTAATATAGATAATGCAATTTGTATTTAAAATCTGTTTACATATTTGGATATGAAAGAAGGAATCCAACATGATTATACAGAATATTTAGATAATAGGAGGTGTCGAATTTTGAGTGAAATTGAATTAAAAAGGAATGTAATTAAGACTGGGAGTGAGAAGGGGGTTATTCTTCGGTTTATACTCGCTAGTTTAGTTGGGGTGTTTATGTTTTTCGTACCAGTTACGATAAATGGTGCTTCTTCTATTATGATTGATCATATCGTATCCTGGATAAGGGCTTCTGTCCCGAGCGTAGTACCTTATTACGCTCTACTCGTTATGGCAATAGGTGCAATTTATCCGTTTTATACGAAAAAATGGAATACATCTATCGTAGATATTTGTTTTTCTATTTTAAAAGTAGTTGGCGTCGTTTTTGGTGTATTATATTGTTTGAAAGTAGGGCCAGCTTGGTTCTTTGCACCAGATGTAGGGCCGTTTTTATATGAGAAATTAGTCATATCGGTAAGCTTACTCGTTCCAATTGGTTCGGCTTTTTTAGCGTTATTAGTCGGGTACGGATTACTTGAATTTATCGGTACGTTTTGCCGTCCCATTATGAGACCGTTATGGAAAACACCAGGCCGGTCAGCAATCGATGCGGTTGCCTCCTTTGTGGGGAGTTATTCGTTGGCCTTATTAATTACAAATCGCGTGTATAAAGAAGGAAAGTATACGACAAAAGAAGCAGCGATCATCGCTACAGGTTTTTCTACAGTATCCGCAACATTTATGATTATCATCGCAAAAACATTAGACATTATGCATTTATGGAATGTTTATTTTTGGACGACTCTCGTTGTAACATTCATCGTAACTGCTATCACCGTAAGAATCCCGCCTCTTAGTAGAAAACCAGATACATATGTAACGGAAGAAGGGTTCCCAGAGCCCGTTTATAAAGAGAAAATGCTAGAACGTGCTTGGGAAGATGCGCTAGAGGTATCAAAGTCTGCACCGAGCATGATGAAAAATATTGCAGTGAACTTAAAAGATGGTTTTATTATGACGATGGGAATTTTACCATCGATTATGTCTGTAGGGTTAATTGGTATTGTCTTAGCGAAGTTCACGCCAATATTTGATTGGGTCAGCTACATTTTCTATCCTTTTACATGGCTATTACAATTACCAGAAGCAGACTTAGCTGCTAAAGCGGCATCCGTTGGTATTGCAGAAATGTTTTTACCATCATTATTAGTAGTTAGTGCACCACTTGTGACAAAGTTTGTCATTGCGGTCGTTTCAGTATCATCTATATTGTTCTTCTCAGCTTCCATCCCTTGCATTTTATCGACAGATATTCCGTTAAAAGTATCAGAACTTATCATTCTCTATGTACAAAGAACGATATTAACGTTGCTTATCATTACACCGATTGCTTATTTGTTGCTTTAAAAAGGGGAAAGGTTTAAAAAAGAATCCTTCTATAAAAGGAAGGATTCTTTTGTTTAGTGTTTTTATCAAGTAAATACCTTAAAATGTACACTTTTTTGATGTTTTATTTGTTTTTCGAATATGAAGTAATACTTCTTAAGAAAATTCCTAACCCTGCAAAAAAGAATCCTAAGCATAATAAGCTGCCTGGCGTTCCCCAAGTAATTTGATCTAGCATTTTTATATCCTCCCATTTATCCCATATTAATTAACTGTAAAACTTTCACTGATTAAAGTTTTACTTTATTATTATATAATGTTTTTTAGTGGTATCCAGATTTCCCCTTAAATAGGTACCGTAATTAACAAAACTCGATGGCAAGTAAGAGTAACGTCCTAACGGAGCGATTAATAAGATCTACCATTAAAGCTACTATTGAACTAATAGAAAGTAGAAAAAATAAACATTTTAATACAGTTAACAAATAAAAACAACTTTTTTAAATATATTCTGTTATTCAGTATGCTAATAGAATTTAAGGGTTAATTTATGGAAAGAAGAAATTGTGATATTAAGAATGCTTATTTGTTACTATTAATTATGTTCTAAAGTGACTCTAGTTGATTCTTTCACAAACAAAGTATTAGCTAAGTATAAGATTTTCCTGATAATTGTAATTAATACTCCAGTGTTCATGAACAATAAAGTTGTTTAAATATGGAAGTTCAACATCTAATCGCTTATAATTAAAATAAGTGAACGGATGTTTTGTTTTTTGGAGGGAAAAGATGGCTAACACTAAGCAAAGACTAAACAAAAGAAGAAAAGCTTTAAATGAAATTCAAAATTTAGTAGATAATGCAGCCCATTTATTAATTATTCATTACTCGTGTGAGAGTTTTTATGACATTAAAGATGGTCGAACACCTAGAATCACTTCTATAGCTGTTAGGTATTTTAATACTGGACAAACTGAAACTTTTTCTATCCATAAGGTTGCAGAGAAGAAAGGTTATTTAGCAGAAATTGAAAGTCATTATGATGAACTTGAAAAAATTATGTTAGGTGAATTTTATAAATTTGTGAAAACTCATTTGAACTATAACTGGGTTCATTGGAATATGAGGGATATTAACTATGGATTTCAAGCTATAGACCATAGGTTCAGTGTATTAGGTGGAAAACCAATTTCAATACTTGATTCTCAGAAATTTGATTTAGCGAGAAAACTAATGGATATATATGCAGATTATGCAGATCATCCTCGACTTGAAAAATTGATAGAACTAAATAATATTACTAAAAAAGATTTTTTAAGCGGTGCAGAAGAGGCAGAAGCTTTTGAAGAATTAAAGTACGTCGAGTTACATCGCTCAACACTTAGAAAAGTAGATATCTTTCACTCAATACTTGAACGAGTGATTGATAAGAGTCTGAAAACCAAAAGTAAATGGCATCATATTTATGGATTTACACCACAAGGAATGTTTGAATCTATAAAGGATCATTGGATATTTGCATTAATTTCCTTAATAGTCGGAGCAGCTTTATCAGCAGTCCTAGGCATCGTATTTTTAGATTTTTTCTAATTTTTTGGAGCGTACGCTAAGAGGTTAAATTGCTTGGGCAATGCGGAAATTTTTCAGAATATCAAGGGAGGTAGAGGTGTTTAATAGAACAGGGATTATTTATGAAATTCAAATACAGAATTAATACATAATCCTGTATTTGAATTTAAGATGAAAGGTACAATATTATCTATTAAATAGTTGGCAAGTTAACGAAAAAGTATTTATAAAGGTGGATATATTAATATGGAGAGAAACAAAAGAAAAGATTTATTTTGCTTATATTACATCAATTTTAATAAAGTATTTGAGATAGCCATGTTATTAGATAACCAGATTATTACTGGTGAAGAAACACAAAAAAATAGCACTCATAGTTTAAAATTAGCTGCAAAAATAAAAAATATGTTGGCAATGGTTTTTGAAGGTACTGCAGATATAGGATATAACTATTCTAAAGGTTCACAATTAAAAAAAACTGTAGAAATTAAAATGACTAATTCCGTTGTTCTTAAAGAATTAATTGAAGAAGTTAAATTAAGTGATAAAAATATCGAAAATGCAAGAGAAGGAAAATTAATTTTAATTGATGAGGTAAATTTGAGTTTAGTAAATGAAGAGGAAACTCGACAAATCAAGTTAGTTAAACAAGGGGTACTAGATAGATTTATTCATGAGGATATTTCTTTAGGTGAAATAATGAAACCGATGCTCAACGATTATTCATATCAACTGACGGGTAAGAAAGGTGAAGAAAATTATCTTATTAAAATTCCGGCTAACGCTGATAATGAATTTGAAAACAATTATACTATAGACGATTTACTTTTGGGAAAAGTTACTTTGATTGGTATATATAATGGACTTAAAAGTTCAAATGATTTGAAAAATACATTTACATATCTAAAAGGAAATGAAACACAAAATGATGGGATTATAGATAGTCAAACAGGTGAAGAAATTAATGAAATAGAAAAATATCATTATATTGATATCCTTGCAATTACTCAAAAGATTCATATGTAAGAGGTGAAGCATTTGTTATCGTATAAAGTAGATTACTACTGTCAAAAGAATTATAGAAAATATGTTGAACAAAGAAGAGTTGAAGGGATAAATATTATAACAATACCATTACTGGAAATGAATCAAGGTGGAATGGATGAGTTTTTAACTGAATCAGTAGTCGATATAGATTTGACAAGCGCTATTAGAATTGCCAAAGTAAATGATACAATAAATTATTTATTAGAAAAAATTCTATACTTACTTGTGAATCACGATGTTAACTTTATTATTGAGGAAAAATATCTAAATGATCTACTGAATGTATTTCCTTATTTCGTAGAAGGAGAAAAAGTAGATATGGAAATTAATGAAGCTGAGATTATTGAAGAAATCATATCGGAAGATAATAAGAAATTAATAGTTGATGATGAAAAAAAAATTGATGAATTAACAGTTTTTCTGAATGAGCATTTAATTGGCCATCAGGCTTTTAAAGAAAGGTTTCTAGAAGAACTTAAAGTATATAAATATTTTAACAAGGTTATTAAAGATCAGCCTATATATTCAATTTTCTTATTAGGGCCTTCAGGGACGGGGAAAACGGAAATAGGTAGAACTTTACATAAATATTTAGATCAATCAAGTAGTTTAGCAAAGATTAATCTAGCGAATTATAAAAGTGAAAGTTCGTTATCTGGTCTAATAGGAAGCCCTCCCGGTTATATTGGTAGCCAAGAAGAAAGTGATTTAGTTAGAAAAATTAAAAATAGTAATGCAGGGTTATTAATTATAGATGAATTCGAAAAAGCAGATGGATCTATTCATAATTTCTTTCTACAACTTTTAGAAGAAGGAGAATTTGATGATGCTCTTGGTAACATCCATAAACTAAATGGATATGTTGTTGTCTTCACTTCAAATTTTAAAAGAAATGAGTTTTTAGAAAAAGTTCCTTCAGAGCTCAGGTCTAGATTTAATTTAATAATTGAATGTTCGTATTTAAATTTTGAGCAAAGAAAAGCATATTTAGAAAAAATACTTGGAGAATATAGTATACAAGCTGGTTTGCTTCTAAATAAACAAGAATTAGATGAGCTAATATTAACCATTGAATTTAAAGAAGAGCATAATTTAAGAAAACTTAAACAAATGGCCAGAAAGGCTTTTTTTGATACATACAGTGAGAGACTTAAATGATATTACAAAAAATAAGGTTAGAGGGAGTAAAATTTGACTAATTCAGAAAAAATGTATTCTATAAAAAAGGACTATAGTGGTGAAAAGAGTTTAATTATAATACCAGTTGGTAAGTTTAATATTTCAAATAGATATCAAATTGAAGATATTACCATTTATCCAATTGGTACAGTTAATACGGAAGAGTTTTTTGAAACAAAAGTAGATTTTGATTTCGCGGAAGTTAAAGAAGACTTTTTAAATTCGGCTTTTATAGTATTCCCTATAATAATTCAAAAGAAACATCCCTTTGGCAATTTTACTGTGGAGCAAAAGAACCAATTGTTAAATTCTAATTTCAGTAAAGCAGAAGAAGTATTAAATATATTTAAGTATATTTACTGTAATTTAGATAAATCATCACTTTTAACTCAAAAAGCAGGATATATTAACAATATTTATAGTGGAGCATTAATATACTATCCGCATTTAGGTATGTCGGATTATTTAAGAGAAAAATACAAGGTGAATAATGAATTTATTGGAAAGGGATTAATAGTAGAATTAAAAGAGATTAAAGAAATATTAGACAAACATACTGTTATTTTAGATAGAAGTTGTGGAGAAGTTGGAAATATCATTAAGCATGCACTACAGCTGTATGCGAATATAGTAGAAGCTAGTAGTAACACTAATAAGTATGTACAAGCTTTAAGTTTGATTGAATATCTTACAAACCCCTTTGAATTTGAAAAAATGAAAAAGTTAAAAGGACATGTTATAGCGTTTTCCGTTGATAATAAGAAATCTTATCACGAGTTGTCTGAACGCTTTAAGTTTTTAACAGGATTAAAAGATGAACAAGGGATAGAAATAGGGCTAAGAACCAATATAGTACATAACGGAAAATTGCTAGAGCAAATGTTGGACAAACCGCATGAACCAGAATTTATTATAAAAGAGTTACAATATTATATATGTAATTATTTAGAGGCGTGTTTTGAAAGTTATAAAGAGTCTTGGGAGAAATTTACAGAAAAAAGAGAGAAGAGAAAGAATGAAATAGAAAATAACCCGAATAAATTTGCAGGTAAATATGAGTCAGATACATTGGTATTAATTGATTTTGATTTTTTTAATCAAGCATTAAAGGAAGTATATCAAATGTACCCGCAACATTATCAAAAAAAGTTTGATATGGGAAGTTTTTTGTATGCTTGTATAGCCCAGGTTGGGTTAGAGAGACAAGGGTTTAAGATACCGTTTCACTTTATTACAAGTTCAAATGATAAAATTTATAATGATATTCAACCGAAAAATATATTGGATTATGAGCAACTAGGTGTTGATACATCTTTAGCAGAATTTGATATTAATGTATCTCAAATAGAAGGAAATTACCTTGCGAATTTCAAAAATATTCTTTATCAATATACATTAGAAAGAAATTATGTCTTAGTTCCATCTAGTAAGTTTGATAATATCATTTTAATCTCTGATAGAAATAATATTCATATGGACTTTTTTGGGGGAATTGAACAATCAGTTAAACAAATATATTTAGGGAGATTAGATAAGCATAGAACAACAGCATATCCGAGCTTTATTTGGTTTGATATACAGATATTATTTATGGGGATATTAGGTATTGAATTATGGGAAGAAGCAAAGCCAGATTTTATATTTGAGGTTAATTAAATAATTGTTGAACTAAAAAACATAATTAAGGAATTTTATAGTTTATACATTTGTAGTGAACCTTTATAAAAGTTCAGATTGGAGATGGTAAATGTGAAAAAATTATTTGTTATTGGGAATGGCTTTGATATATCTCATGGCCTAAAGACAACATACGATGATTTTCGAAAATATTTAATTTCAGACCATGAAATTGAAATGGATAGTTTAGTTATTCCTGAATCGACACAAATGCCAGACGGGGAAATTAAATATAATGAACTGGAAATTTTATCTATGTTGTTTTTCTTGATTAGTGAAGCTGAATCTAATACTGAAAAATGGAGTAATGTAGAAGCATCTTTAGCGAATCTGAATTTTGATGAAGCTTTTGATTGTTATTCTGAGGTTTTAGATAAAGATGGAGATTTAGATTTATGGAAAACATCATATAATAATGAGGATATTGCATCAAATCTTGTCATCCCTTCATTAACAATTCAACAGTTATTTTCAAATTGGATTAATACGATAGATATTATTAGCGTAAAAACAAAGGTTGATTTCTTGAAATTAATAGAAGAGGAAGATTTATTTTTAACATTTAACTATACAGATACATTAGAGGGAGTTTATCATGTATCAAACGAAAGAATTTGCTATATTCATGGGAAACAAAATGAAGAAATTTATTTTGGACATGGGAATAATGAAGATAAAACAGACTACTATATGAAGAATTATATTGGATCGGAAAATGGTTTAGTTGAAATTCATGAACAATTACGTAAGAAAACTGAAATAGCTTTAAAAGAAAATATGCATTTTTTCGAAAATCTAACAGATTCCAATATTAGCGAAATATATTCTTACGGGTTTTCATTTAGTGAAGTTGATATGATATATCTAAAAGAGATTTGTAAACGGATGAATACTCAAAAACTAATATGGTATTTCAATGACTTTGATGAATGGAATCATAATGATTATATTGATATTTTAATAAAGTGCGGATTCAAGGGTGATTTTAGTACTTTTAATATTTCGAATAAAGAACTTACAGAGATTGACTAATAAGTATAAGGAGATGTAGTTTAAATAACTTTATTATTTTTTATGAACAATTTAAGTAGAACGAATAAATTTTTATTTAATAAAGTAGCTGTTTCAGACTGATGCAATATGTAATTGCTTATCGTAATCAAATGAGAATCATTTTTTTATAAAAGTGATTCTATTAATTATATCCTATTATAATTATAAAACGTTTCTATTTCATGTGATATAGTAACAACAAAGGGGGCTTACAAATGGAAATCATTCACGAAAGAGTAAAGCTACGGTTAATGGATAGTGATGATGTCGAAACTTTGTTTTCGATTGTAGAAGGAAATCGGGAAATTTGGGCGTATTTAATCTCTAAAATGGATAGTGTGCAAGATATGCAGCAATATGTGCAAAAAGCGATACAAGGTTATGGAAAAGGTACGCAAATTCCTTTCGTTGTAGTGGATTTACAGACAAATGCCATTGTAGGGAGTACACGTCTATATAATATTTCAGTAGAAGATAAAACAGTCGAGTTAGGACAAACGTGGTATCATCCAAGTGTCCAGCGTACGAGTATAAATACAGAGTGTAAGTGTATGCTTCTCCAGTATGCTTTTGAAAAACTGCATATGCTGAGGGTACAAATTAAGACGGATGCAAGAAATGAAAAAGCACAACGAGCAATTGAAAGGTTAGGAGCAGTAAAAGAGGGCGTGCTTAGAAATGAAAGAAAATTACCGAATGGACATGTGAGAGATGCGGTTGTGTATAGTATTATCGCAAGCGAATGGCCAGTTGTGAAAGCACGTCTATTAGAAAAATTAGAATTGTATAAAGAAAAGCTATAATTCGTGTTTTGAAAGGTATATTATTTGTAATACATAAAAAATATACCTTTTTTCTTACAAAATGCTACTTTATTTTAATTCCTTTTGTTTCATCGTTCCCTTCTGAGAAAAAATTCGTTACAATGTAGTTGTATGGTAATAAACTTATGAATTTAAAACATGTAATGAAAACCGCAAATGAAAATGAATTGATAATCCTCAATTTTAAATGAAAACCCTTTTATACATAAATAACAAGTAAAGTTCCTTCTTTTAAATAAACTCAAACAAAACGATTTGATATAAATGTTTTTTTATAGAAGTATGGATGATGTACGGAGGCAATTACAAATGAAAGAAAATAAGAAGAGTAAGAAAAGACGAATCTTTCAAGTATTTTTACTAATGATTTGTTCTGCTATTTTATATGTAAGTTATGCAGCTTACGATATTTGGAGTTATCGTTTTAAAACAGATGATAGCGTGAAAACGGATGCTGGTATCGTACTAGGAGCAGCTTCTTGGAACGGAAAACCATCTCCTGTATTTAAAGAAAGAATTAATCATGCGATTTCTTTATATAAGAACGGAAATATTAAAAAGATTATTTTTACAGGTGGTACAAAGTTCGAGGCAGAGCTTGAGGAAGCGCGTACGGCAAGAGTATATGCAATGAAACAAGGTGTAAAAGATGAAGATATTTTAATTGAAACAAAATCCCTTTTCACTGAAGAAAATTTAAAGAATGCGAAGGAAGTTGGAATAGAGAACGGAATACGCACATACACGATTGTAAGTGATCCACTTCATATGAAACGCGCAATGAGAATCGCAAAACATATTAATATTGAAGCGTATGCTTCACCAACGCCGACATCAGCATATAAAACGTTAGATACAGAAATACCATTCTTCTTTAAAGAATTATTCTCGTATATTGGATATGTAACCTCGTTACCATTAAAGGCATTGAAGGGAGATTAATAAGAAAAGAACCTATCTTTAAATAGGAACTTTTCTTATTAGTCAAAAACATTGTATTTTTATCGGAATAGTGAAACAATAGAGAGGTAGCTTCATATAATCATAATGACAAAATGAACGGTTTATGAATCGAGCATAAAGGAGATTATAGTATGGCACTCTCATTTGTTGAAACAGAAAAACAATTTTTTATTATTGAACAACTAAATAAATTGATTCCGAAGTTCATGGAAAGGGAGCATCAACTAAGTGAATTAGGATCATTTCCGCATGAAAATATAAATGATTTGAAGAATATCGGATATACGAAATTAACGTTACCGAACGAATTTGGTGGCAGTGCGATTTCTTTATATGACTTCGTTTTATTTCAAGAAAAAATTGCAGAAGGCTGCGGAGCAACTGCCTTATCGATTGGCTGGCATCTTGACATTGTAAAAGAGCTAGCGGAAAATCGCTCTTGGAATGATGAGATGTTCAAATGGTTTTGCGAAGAAGTGCGTAACGGTGCGCTCTTTAATAGGGCAGCAACAGAACCGAAAACAGGAAGCCCGACGCGTGGCGGTAAACCAGAAACAATAGCGGTTCAACAAGGCGAGAAGTGGGTTATAAATGGAAGGAAAACTTTTACAACGATGGCGCCAATACTTGATTATTTTATTATTTCAGCAAGTATGGAAGGCCGAGAAGAAGTTGGAGAATTTGTCATTCCAAGAAATACACTCGGTGTATCCATTGAAGAAACGTGGGATAGCGTCGCGATGCGAGGGACTGCTAGTCATGACCTTGTCTTACAAAATGTAGAGATAGAAAGTCGCTTTTTTACAGATGTAAAGGACGGAAAAGTAAAACAAAAGGGTATTGGCTGGTTGCTACATATACCAGCATGTTATTTAGGAATTGCACAATCAGCAAGAAATTATGCAGTTCAGTTTGCGGGATCATACAAACCAAATAGTTTAAACCATTCTATTAGTTTATTACCGAATGTTAGAAGATTAGTTGGAGAATTAGAACTCGAGCTTATGCAAGCTCGCGTCTTTTTATATCAAATTGCGAAAAAATACGATGAGGCAGAAGATAAACTGTCACTACAAGTAGAGCTGGCAGCAGTGAAATACGCCGTAACAAATGCGGCGATATCCATAGTGGATAAATCAATGCGCATCGTAGGAGCAAAAAGTTTATCAGAAAAAAATCCGCTCCATCGTTATTATTTAAACGTTAGAGCAGGACTACACAATCCGCCGATGGATGATGCAACACTATCTATGTTGGCGGATGCGGCGTTTCGGTCGTAGGTTTAAAAACATACTAGCAAGAGAAAGAAGATCCTATTGTTGGATCTTCTTTTTTTATAAAAATTAATAGAAAGGGAATTCTATTAAATTAGTAATCATATTACTTAAAAATTAAGCGTAAGAATAGAGTAAATGAAGGGAGATATAAAATGAATAAAGTGAAACTGAAAGTATTTCATATAAAGTATGTAATGATATGTATTTTATTCACGATTATATGTATTCTCACTTCATTCTTCATTTCTAGTAATTCAAACGTATTTAAATCGTATTATGTTAATCAATTATTAGGAACGAATTCTACGAAAGGCCTCATGTATATGATAGGTAGTGAAAATCGTTATTTTGCAGAAGAATTTCATAAAGAAAAAGGACGAGCGTCTTTGGAATCTTTTTTACTTTCACTTTCTACAAATATTAATGTAAATGACCTCCGAAGCTTATTAACTCGAGAACTTCCAAATATGAATCAATTTTATTCGGAAATATTAATTGCCGGGGAAGGAACAGATTATACGAACATTCCTGAAGAATCTAGTATTCCTTTAGAGAATATTAAGAATGAAGGTACTGCTGTTAAACACCCAAAGAGTGAGAAAGAAAACAATTCAAATACACAAAATAACGGTGAAAATAAAGTTTTTATTTATCATACACATAGTTGGGAGTCGTTTATTCCTCTCATCCCAGGTGCTACTGTACCTGATGATGCCTCAAGTACAAATAATGAAGTGAACATTACGTTTGTTGGAAATTATTTAAAACAAAAGCTAGAAGAAAAAGGAATAGGTGTTTCACATGATACGACAAATATGAGAGATTTTCTGCGAAATAAAAATTTAAATTGGGCGCAATCCTACAAAGGATCCCGTCAAATATTACAAGATAAATTGGCACAAGATAAAAATATTATGTTTCCCATTGATCTTCATAGGGACGATGCACGAAAAAATATTACGAAGAAAACGATTAATGGAAAGGATTATGCACGACTCTATTTTATTTTAGGTCGAGAAAATCCTAACTATGAAAAAAATAAAAAAATAGTAACGGCAATCAATTCATATTTAGATGAAAAGTATTACGGTTTAAGCCGAGGCATTTTTATTAAAGATCGTAAAAGCGGGAACGGAGTATATAATCAAGACCTTTCTCCAAATGCTTTACTTATTGAAATGGGAGGCGTAGATAATACACCAGAAGAATTATATGCTTCCGTTGATGCATTAGTAGAAGCATTTAGCCACTATTATAATGAAGTAACTAAGAAAAATAATTAAAATAAAAAGGAGTGACATCTAGTCAGAAGTGCTAGGGGGTTACTCCTTTTTTGTAGAATATAAAATCACCAATAGATGTTAGTAGTTAAAAAATCTTTCTTTTCATTCTTCTTTTTCTAGTTTTATAGGAGAATGCTATGCTTCTTATTTCAACTACTGTATAATAAGGAAAAAGCACGAAAAGAGGTCATCTCATGCTAGAGGTTATTGCAACATGTTTAGAAGATGTAAAACGAATTGAACGAGCTGGCGGGAAGCGAATTGAATTAATTTCATCTTATACAGAAGGCGGTTTAACGCCGAGTTATGCATTTATTAAAAAAGCGGTAGAAGCAGTACATATACCGATTCACGTTATGATTCGCCCGCATGCGAAGTCTTTTACATATACGGAAGAAGAAATTGAAATGATGAAAGAAGATATTGTAGTTGCTCAGAAATTAGGAGTAGCTGGTGTTGTATTAGGTGTATTAAATGAAAAGAATGAAGTGGATGAAGAGAAACTAGCGAATTTATTATCTGTGGTAGATGGGATAAATGTTACATATCACCGTGCAATAGACGACATAGAAAATCCAGTAGAAGCAATGAAAACTTTAAAGAAGTTTCATAAAGTGACTCACGTCTTAACTTCAGGTGGACAAGGAAATATAGTGGAGAATATTCCACTGCTAACAGAAATGCAAAAGATAAGCGATGGTCAAATTCAACTTGTAGTTGGAGCTGGCGTGACGAAAGAAAATATAAAGCGATTGCTAGATGAAACTGGCATTTCGCAAGCTCATGTCGGTACAGCAGTAAGAGAAGGGAAATCATGTTTTGCTGAAATTGATCTTAATTTAGTACAAGAATTAGTTCAAATTATACAATAAACAATAAAGAAAGAGGAGAAACGATGAAGGAAAATACGAAGAAAGAATTATTCTCATGGGCTAAAACGATAGGATTTACCCTTGTATTAATCGCAATTATTCGCGGTGTATTATTTACACCGTCATTAGTACAAGGCGAATCGATGATGCCTACACTAGAAAATAACGAACGAGTTCTTGTGAATAAGATTGGTTATAGTATAAGTGGATTAGAACGCTTTGATATTATCGTCTTCCACGGAAAAGAAGGATACGATTTAGTAAAACGAGTAATTGGTTTACCAGGCGATACAGTGGAGTATAAAAATGATGTATTATATGTAAACGGAAAAGCGATGGAAGAACCATATTTAAAAGAGTTTAAAGAAAAAGCAGCAGGCCGTGTATTAACTCCAGACTTTACGTTAGAACAAATTACAGGAAAAACGAAAGTGCCAGAAGGCCAAGTGTTTGTTTTAGGAGATAATCGTGAAGTTTCTAAAGACGGTCGTATGTTTGGATTTATTTCAGAAGATGAAATTGTCGGAAAAGGACAAGCTGTTTTCTGGCCGTTGAAACAAGTAAGAGCGTTATAAAGAAAAAGTATGGGAGAAATATTCTTCCATACTTTTTTTATGCCTATTTATTTAAACGTTTGGTTTTGCTATAACTTGAGCTTTTGAAAGAGAACCATCATTATTTCTAAATTTTATTTTGTATTCACCTTACATAAAGGTTAAGTAGCTGAAAAATATATTGATAGAATTGAAAGAATATTTTATAATTTTAAGTTATATGTTTGTTTCGAAAAACGGAATTTAAGTTCCGAAATTTGGAACAAGAGGGAGATAGAATGAGTATAAATAAAACGGCAGTTAAGACAATGGATATTTTAGAGTTGTTTTATGAGCATGAAGAGCTAAGTTTAACAGAGATGGTTCAGCTTACAAGTATGCCGAAAACATCTGTTTATCGTTTAATTGGCTCGTTAGAAGAAATGGAGTTTTTACAAAAAAACGAAAAGGGGAAATATCGTTTAGGAGTCGTGTTTTTACGGTTCGGTCAACTTGTTTCACAAAGACTATCCGTAAGAAATATTGCGATTCCATATATGAAAGAGCTTAGAGATAGTTTAGGGCAGGCAGTTAATTTAATTATTCAAGATGGTAATGATGCGATTTATGTGGAAAAGATGGAAGGTGCTCAACCTGTACGTGTGTATACGGCGGTTGGAAGAAGAGCGCCACTTTATGCGGGTGCATGTCCGAGAATTTTATTATCGTATTTCTCTGAGGAAGAAAAACGAAAATACATAGAGGAAACGGATTTAAAGCAATTTGCAGATGGAACAATTGTAGATAAGAAACAATTGCTAGAAGTGTTACAAATGGCAAAAAAGGAAGGACATACAATTAGCTACTCTGAGTTAGAAAATCATACAGCGGCTATAGCAGCGCCCATTTTCGCAAGCGATGGAACGGTTGTAGCAGGCATTAGTATTTCGGGATTAGCAATTGAGTATAGCGAAAGTAACATTCCTTATTTTATCGCGAAGGTAAAAGAGACAGCGAATCGCATTTCGAAAGAACTCGGCTTTTTGGCATAGAAAGAGGGAGTAGGATGAAATTTTCTGCGTTAGGGGATCAAGCGATTATTGTTACATTTGGTGAAAGAATTGGAATGGATACTTACGAAAAAGTGCAGCGATTATTTCAAGCGCTGCAGCAACATCCGTTTGTAGGGATGGTTGAGTGTGTTCCGTCGTTTACTTCATTAGCTGTTTACTATAATTTGTATGAAGTATGGAAGGAAAATGATAGAAAGATAAGACCGTATGATTACGTATGCCAATACATAACTGGAATGTTACATACGTATAAGGAAGAGCTGAAACGAGATGTGAAACATATTTCTATACCTGTTTGTTACGGGGGAGAATATGGACCTGATTTAGAAGAGGTCGCACATTATCACGGTTTACAAGTAGAAGATGTCATTCGAATACATAGTGAAACAACGTATTTTGTGTATATGTTAGGTTTTACACCAGGGTTCCCGTATTTAGGAGGACTATCAAAAGAACTAGAAACGCCTAGAAAAGAAACACCGCGGTTACAAATCTCTCCTGGTTCAGTAGGAATCGGCGGAAATCAAACAGGCATTTATCCGCTTGAAACACCGGGTGGATGGAATATTATTGGACGAACACCAATCTCCTTATTTAATCCGGAAGAAAAAACACCAACCTTTATTCAAAGCGGCATGTATTTACGATTTATCCCAATAACGAAGGAAGAGTACGTATCACTTGAGGGGGCTAAAGAATGGATGTAGAAGTTTTGCATGCGGGAATGTTTACAACAGTCCAAGATTTAGGACGATCTCATTACCAACGATACGGCGTACCCGTTGGCGGGGCGATGGATCAAAGTGCACTTCGGATGATCAATATGTTAGTTGGTAATGAAGAAAATGAAGCGGCGCTTGAAATGACGATTATGGGACCGAAATTGTTAATAAAGAAAACGACGTTACTTGCGATTGGCGGTGCGGATATGGAACCGTTATTGAATGGGGAGCGTATACCATTATGGCGTCCCATTTTAGCGGAAGAAGGTAGTATGCTTTGCTTTGGAAAAGTGAAAAGTGGTTGCAGAGCGTATGTGACTTTTGCAGGTGGTATACATATTGATCGTACGATGGGGAGCAAAAGTACTTACATACGTGCTGCGATTGGTGGTATTGAGGGAAGAATGCTGAAAAAAGGAGATTATTTTCAAATTGGTGAACGATCAGAAATGGCAAATTGTTTCATTCAAGACTTACAAAAGGATGAGCACATAAAAACAAAATGGGCAATTAGTAGCAGCGTACGACCAAAATATAAGAAGTATCCTAAACTTCGCGTTATAACTGATTTTGAATATGATCAATTTACAGAAGAAAGCAAAAAGGCATTTTTTACGAAAGAGTATAAAGTATCTAATTACGCTGATCGTATGGGCTATAGAGTTGAAGGAGAAGTTTTAAATAGAGCCGTTGAAAAAGAGATTTTATCGAGTCCGGTTACATATGGGACCATCCAAATTCCAAATGGTGGACAGCCGATTATATTAATGGTAGATAGGCAAACGACAGGTGGCTATCCGAGAATGGGAAATATCATTTCAGTAGATTTACCTCTTCTTGCCCAGCTAAAACCTGGGGATTATGTTTCATTTGAGAAAATTACGCTTGAAGAAGCGGAACAATTGTACATAGAACAAGAAGTAAATATGAATCTATTAAAGAAATTCATTGTTTTACGAAGCTGAAATTAGGAGGGAAACAGTGTGACTACAATTGATTTAAACTGTGATTTAGGAGAAAGTTTTGGCACTTATAAAATGGGGAATGATGATGAAATTCTTCCGTTCGTATCCTCTATAAATGTTGCTTGCGGTTTTCATGCAGGTGATCCGTCTGTTATGCGGCAAACGGTTGAAAAAGCTCTGCAGCATAACGTAGCGATAGGGGCACACCCTGGTTTTCCAGACTTAATTGGATTTGGTAGAAGGAACATGAATGTTTCAGCAAGTGAAGTATATGATTATGTTTTATATCAAATTGGCGCATTAGACGCATTTGTAAAAGCAGCTGGCGGGAAGATGCAGCATGTGAAACCGCACGGTGCTCTATATAATATGGCGGCAACTAATCCGGAAATTGCAGATGCAATCGCAAAGGCAATGTATCATATGAATCCAAATTTATTACTTTACGGATTAGCAAATAGCGAGGCGTTTATACAGGCTGCGGAAAAATATAATATAACTCTCGTACAAGAAGCTTTTGCAGATCGTACGTATAAGCAAGATGGAACATTAACGAGTCGTACGGAAGAAAATGCGCTTATAAAAAATGAAGACGAAGCGATAAAGCAAGTGCTTCAAATGGTGAAAGAAGGGTATGTAAATTCGGTGAATGGCGAGAAAGTAGAAGTTCAAGCGAAAACGATTTGTTTACATGGTGATAGTGAAAAAGCAGTGCAATTTGCGGAGAGAATATACAGAACATTCGAACTTAATGGTATTTCTATTTGTGTACCGAAGTAAAAATATGAGGGGAAGTGCTGAAATGATTAAATTAATCGGGATACTACTCGTTGCAGTGGGCTTTTTATTTAGATTAAATACACTATTAGTCGTTATGGTTGCAGGTATTGTTACTGGTATGGTTTCAGGATTAAGCTTTTATGATGTCATCAGTATGTTCGGTAAATTTTTCATAGAAAATAGATATATGTCTATGCCAATTATATTAACTTTACCGGTAATCGGAATTTTAGAGCGTTACGGTTTAAAAGAAAGAGCAGAAGCACTTATAACGAAATCAAAAGGAGCAACAACTGGAAGAGTATTAATGTCATATTTTACGATAAGAGAATCGTCAGCAGCACTTGGACTGAATATTGGTGGTCATGCACAAACGGTAAGACCACTCGTTGCGCCGATGGCCGAAGGGGCTGCGCAAGGTAAATACGGTAAGCTTCCTGAAAAGTTAAGAGAAAAGATTAAAGCAAATGCAGCAGCTGCGGAAAATACAGCATGGTTTTTCGGAGAGGATATATTTATCGCAACTGGTGCCATTTTATTAATGAAGGGATTCTTCGATTCAGTAGGTATGCATGTCGGTGTATGGGATATGGCGCTTTGGGGTATTCCAACTGCAATATCTGCACTTATCGTAAGCTGGATTAGATTTAGAAGGTTTGATAAATATATAGCAAAAACGATGACATCAAAAGAAAAAGAAGAGAAGGAGGCAATATAAGATGAATATCATTACAATGGATACAATTTATTACGTATTAGGTATAATCGTTGCCTTTATCGCTGTTCGTATCGCGTTTGATCGTGAACATCCAAATCGATTTGGTTCTAGCCTATTTTGGGCGTTATTTGCAGTTACATTTTTATTCGGAAATGTAATCCCTTCGTTTTACGTTGGCTGTATTGTACTCGCTATGGTTGTGTTAGCTTCACTAAATAAAGTAACAAAATCAGAGGAGAAAGAAGTTCCAGTACAAAAACGTGTAAAACATGCGGAGAAATTAAAAAATAAAATCTTTATGCCTGCACTATTAATTCCTATTTTTACAATTATCGGTACGTTAACGTTAGGGAAAATGAAATGGGGAAATGTCTTCCTTGTTGATCCAGACAAAGTAACGCTAGTAGCATTAGCACTAGGAGCATTACTTGCATTCGTTGCGGCGATGCGTATTACAAAATCGAAGATAACAACTCCTGTACAAGAAGGAAGTAGACTATTACAAGCTGTCGGCTGGGCTGTCATTTTACCACAAATGTTAGCGGCACTTGGCGGTATTTTCGCAAAATCTGGCGTTGGACAAGTCGTTTCTGATTTAGTCGGCCAAGTGTTACCGACAGAGTATCCGTTCGTTGCTGTTATGGCGTACTGTTTAGGGATGATGCTTTTCACAGTCGTAATGGGAAATGCTTTCGCAGCGTTTGCTGTTATTACTGGTGGAATTGGTTTACCTTTAATTGTACAAATGCACGGCGGAAACCCAGCGATTATGGCAGCGCTCGGTATGTTTGCTGGATATTGCGGAACGTTACTTACACCAATGGCAGCAAACTTTAATATCGTTCCTGCGATGCTATTAGAGCTAAAAGATAAAAATGCTGTTATTAAAGCGCAAGTACCAATCGCTCTTTCCATCTTTATCATAAATATGTTTATTATGTACGGTCTTGTATATCGTTTCTAATTAGGAGGGGAAAACTATGAAAACAGTATTATTAACAGGGTTCGATCCGTTTGGCGGAGAAAACATCAATCCAGCTTGGGAAGTTGCAAAAAATTTGCATGAAAAAACAATCGGAGAATACAAGATTATTAGTAAACAAGTCCCAACTGTATTTCATAAATCAATCAGCGTATTAAAAGAGTATATAGAAGAATTAGCACCGGAATTTATTATATGTATTGGACAAGCAGGGGG
Source organism: Bacillus cereus group sp. Bc010 (assembly GCF_027716745.1). Lineage (NCBI taxonomy): Bacteria > Bacillati > Bacillota > Bacilli > Caryophanales > Bacillaceae > Bacillus > Bacillus cereus group sp. Bc010. Next base: position 66,547 of record NZ_JAQFUY010000008.1, on the reverse strand, counting down.
TAGACCAGATATTACGATAGAGCGTGTCGCAATTAATATTGATGATGCAAGAATTGCTGACAATGAAGGGAACCAGCCGGTAGATGTACCAGTCGTAGAAGAAGGACCAGCTGCTTACTGGTCTACACTTCCGATGAAAGCAATTGTAAAAAGACTTCAAGAAGAAGGCATACCAGCTTCCGTTTCACAAACAGCAGGTACATTCGTTTGTAATCACTTATTCTATGGTCTCATGCATGAACTAGAGAAGCGTGATAAGAAAATAAAAGGCGGATTTATTCATATTCCGTTTTTACCAGAGCAAGCGAGTAATTATCCAGGGCAACCGAGTATGTCACTTTCTACTATTCGTAAAGGGATAGAGTTGGCAGTTGAAGTAACGACGACAGTTGAGGTAGATATAGTGGAAATTGGGGGCTCGACGCATTAAGTAGAATGAATTGTACGACACCTCCTGTAAACAACTGGTATAATAAGTATAGCAATATACATAGAGGTGATTTTTGTGCAACAATTTGAAGAAGTACGTTCAATTTTAGAAAAGGCGAAGAAAATTACAGTATTAACAGGCGCTGGTGCAAGTACGGAAAGTGGTATCCCAGATTTTCGTTCAGCAAATGGATTGTATGCTGATGAGAATGTGGAGATGTATTTATCAAGAGGATATTATAATAGAAGTCCGAAAGAATTTTGGAAGCATTATAAAGAAATCTTTCAAATTAATACGTTTCATCAATATAAGCCAAATCGTGGCCATCGCTTTTTAGCTGAATTAGAAGAACAAGGGAAAGATATTACGATTTTAACGCAAAATATTGACGGTTTACATCAAGTAGGTGGTAGTAAACATGTTATTGATTTACATGGAACACTGCAAACTGCACATTGTCCGAAGTGTAAAACGGGGTATGATTTGCAGTATATGATAGATCATGAAGTGCCGCGCTGCGAGAAGTGTAATTTCATTTTAAATCCAGACGTTGTTTTATACGGAGATACATTGCCGCAATATCAAAATGCGATAAAACGTTTATATGAAACAGATGTGCTTATCGTTATGGGAACGTCATTAAAAGTACAACCTGTCGCTTCATTCCCGCAAATCGCAAAGAGAGAAGTAGGAGCAACAACCATCTTAGTAAATGAAGAGTTAACAGGACAAGAATATAACTTTGATTATGTTTTTCAAAATAAGATTGGTGAATTTGTTGAAGGATTGTCTTCAAGGAAATAAGTTATCGAAAAAACTGAGGTATCCACCTCAGTTTTTTATTTGAGTAATCATTATATTAAGCAATATGAAAACATGTCGATAATGTAGTAACCACATCCCTATAACTCATAAAAAAGTGTTTCGTAGGTAAAATGGCAGAGTAAGAAGTAGTATTATTTTTAACGAATACACAGTCGTCATAAAGTAAGTTAATATGTAGCTGTTGTAAAGGTTCTATTTCGTTTTAAGTATACAACCTTTCTTTTAGAATAACATTCATGTTATTCCTTAATAAGGGAATGGTAATAAATAGGATATAAAATTAAAAAACTGAAAATTAAATCTTTTATTTCTTTTGTAATTAATATAAAATTCTATATATATCATATAAATAAATTTGATACATAATGATTTTCCGTAGAAATGTTAATAGAATGAAGCGAGGGAGCGAAATGAGACAGAAAAAGGAGCAGAAGAAACAATCGAAAAAGAAAAAGACTCATATTCCTTTTCGGTTAAATGTACTATTTTTTATCGTCTTTCTTTTATTTTCAGCTATTATAATTCAATTAGGTAAAGTACAGATCATTGATGGAGAAACGTATAGAAATGAAGTGAACAAAAAGGAAGATGTAACGGTAAGTACACCTGTTCCTAGAGGGAAAATGTTTGATCGACAAGGTCAGGTGATTGTAAATAACAAACCACTACGAACCGTTACATATACAAAAATGAAAGGAGTAGACTCGAAAGAAGTTTTACAAGTAGCAAGACAATTAGCACAGTTAATTGAAATGTCGCCAGAGGATATAGACAAGTTAACAGAAACAGACAAAAAGGATTTTTGGATGCAGTTAAATGAAAAGCGGGCAGCAGCAAAAGTAACGAAAGAAGATGAGAGTAAATTTAGGAAGCAGGAGATAGAAGGGAAAGAATTAGATAAAAAAGTTGAAGAGTTACGTAGGGAAAGAATTACACAAGAAGAATTAAGCGAACTTTCAAAAGAGGATCTAGAAGTATTAGCAATTAAAAGCAAAATGAATGCGGGATATAAAATGACGCCGCAAATCGTTAAAAAAGATGTAAGTCAAAATGAATATGCAGTCGTAAGTGAAAGATTGGCAAGCTTGCCTGGAGTAGATACGACAGTAGACTGGGAACGTGAATACCCAAATGATAAAATACTTCGTTCTATCCTTGGTAGCGTTTCTACTGAAAATGAAGGATTGCCAAGAGAACAATTAGATTATTACTTAGTACGTGATTATAACAGAAATGATCGTATTGGTAAGAGTTACATTGAAAAACAATATGAAGATGCACTCCATGGAACGAAAGAACAGACTAGAAGTATTACAGATAAAACAGGAAATGTGATTCGAAATGAAAAAGTAACCGAAGGAAAAAGTGGAAATAATTTAATGTTAACAGTAGATATGGAGTTACAGAAAAAAGTAGAGCAAAGTCTTGAAAAGAATTTACGAGCATTTCATTCTGCAGAGCCGATGATGGATCGTGCATTCGTTGTAATGATGAACCCGAAAAACGGTCAAATTTTATCGATGGCAGGAAAGAAAATTGTAAATAAAGATGGCGGGATGCAAATAGAAGACTACGCTTTAGGAACGATGACAAGTTCTTATGAGTTAGGGTCAACTGTGAAAGGGGCTACATTATTAGCCGGTTATCAAACTGACACAATTAAGCCGTATACGCATTTCTTTGATGCACCAATGTATTTTAAAGGAAGCTCCAAGCCGAAGAAATCGTGGAAAGAATTTGGTGATATTGATGATTTAAGAGCTTTACAAGTTTCATCAAACGTTTATATGTTTAACACGGCTTTAAAAATGGCAGGTATAAATTATGTGCCAAACAATCCATTAGACATTAAACAAGAGACATTTAATAAAATGCGTTACTATTTTAGACAGTTTGGCTTAGGTGTACCGACTGGTATTGATTTGCCGAATGAATCGATTGGTCAAATGGGTAGAACAGATAACATACCTGGTTTTTTACTCGATTATGCGATTGGACAATACGATACATATACGCCGCTGCAACTTGCTCAATATATTTCAACAATTGCAAACGGTGGTTACCGAATGAAACCGCAAATTGTGCAAGAAGTGAGAGAGCAACCACATAGACCAGAGGATGTTGGAAAAGTTATTCGGTCTATTGAGCCAGTTATTTTAAATCGAGTGGATATGAACACCTCATACATTAATCATGTAAAAGAAGGATTTAGAAGAGTTTTTCAAGAGAATGATGGAACTGGTACTGCAACGTTTAAAGGATTACCATATAAACCAGCTGGAAAAACGGGAACAGCTGAAACCGTGTATGGTGGAGAAAGTGAAATTGGAAGAGATGAAAACAATAATAGAAAAAAATGTTATAATTTAACTCTTGCCGGTTATGCACCATATGATGCTGATCCAGAAGTAGCTTTTTCAGTTGTTGTACCATGGGTAAATGATGACAAATCAGGAATTAATTCCGCGATTGGTAAAGAGATTTTGGATGCGTATTTTGAATTGAAAACGAAAAGATCGGGTGGAAATCCAGTCCCAGTAGAGCAGCCGAACAAGGCCCAGTAAAAATAATATCACTGCATCGAGACTTATGGTGCAGTGATATATTTTTTGATTTAAAAAGAGTTTGAATAAGGTGGGAATGGATATGAAACAGGAGATTAAGAGAGGTTGGGGGAAATACATACTCTTCGTGTTTGTTTTGGTCGTAGCCTATCATTCTTTTACTTTATGTAAAGTGGAAGGGAAATCGATGCAACCGACTTTATATGAAGAAGACTACGTATTTGTAAATAAAGCAGCGGTACACTTTTCCGATTTAGAGCATGGAGAAATTGTCATTATAAAGGAAGAGGATGAATCAAAATATTATGTGAAACGAGTAATAGGACTTCCTGGTGACGTAATTAACATAACGAATGGATCTGTATATGTGAATGATAAAAAACAAGAAGAACCGTATACAAATAAAGATTTGTTTAATAATACGCAAGTGTTTTATAACTTTCAAAAGACAAAAATCCCGCCAAATAAGTTATTTGTAATGGGCGATAATCGTGAAATTAGTAGAGATAGTCGAAACGGCTTAGGATATATTGAAGAAGATAATATAATAGGAAAAGTGGAATTTGTATATTATCCTTTTTCAAAAATGAAGATCATAGAATAAGTGGGGATTTACAAAACCCCACTTATTAACGTTTCACTTTACCTTCTTTAAAAAACCTTTTGGGTTAAAGGATATGAAAAACTTATGCTTAGATTCATCGATTATGAAATTGTTATTTTTAGCTAAAAACTCTTCAACTGCTTCCATTGGACCAGGCCCCCAATCGGGAGAAACAGGATTTCCATTAATAGATGTATCTTCTACGATAATATAACTGCCTGTAGTAACGATAGATTTATAAAGCAACAATTCTTTTGCTACATGCTCTTTACTATGATCAGAATCTAAAATAACTAAAATTACATCATTAGGTTTGCGCATACTTAATATTGTTTGCACAGCGGTTACTGAAACAGAGGAAGCTGTTAAATACGTAATGCGATCATGGGATGGACGATTTGGTTGTGGAAATATATCGATAGTAAGAACGTGACCTTTTCCAATTAAATCTAATATAGAAGCTAAATATAGTGCACTACCACCATAACAAGTGCCACATTCAATAATTAAGTCGGGTTTTAATTCGTAAATCATTTCTTGATACAAAAATAGATCAGAAGGAAGTTTGAGAATGGGGACTCCAAGCCAATGTGTATCATATAACCAGACTCGACTATCGTAAAATTGTTTTAAAAATTCGCTGCTTATGTTATCGATTTTGAACACTCCTTTCTGAAACGAAAGTTGTACAATATATTATGTGAAATATAATTGTAAGGAGAATGTTTTTTAATAAAAATGAGAAAAATACCTCATTAAAAACCAATTGTTTGTATAATAAAAAACTTTTTTGCAGGAAGTTACAGTTTAAATCTGTAAATGAGGGGAAAAGGAAAGGAGATGAACGTATGTATAAGTACACAATTTGTTTCATTAAAAAGGGAAAGAAAATACTCTTATTGAATAGAAACAAAAAGCCGAATATGGGAATGTGGAATGGTGTTGGTGGAAAAATTGAAGACAATGAAACACCATATGAAGGAATAATTAGAGAAACGCTTGAGGAAACAGGTATAGATCTTCCAAGTGTAACGTATAAAGGGAATGTAGTTTTTAAAAGCAAGGACGAGCCTCAGGGGCGTGAAGGAATGTACGTATTCCTTGCTGACCTGCCAGATGGAGTACATATGGACACACCAGTAAGTACGGCGGAAGGATTATTAGAATGGAAAGAAATTGATTGGATATTAAATAAGGATAATAGAGGTGTAGTTAGCAATTTACCAAAATACTTACCGATAGTATTAACAGAAGAAAATAAGTTAGAGCATATATTCACATATGATAACCGGAATATTATTCATTACACAACTTCATTTTTGACAGAAGATGATGTAAACAAACAGTATATAAAAAGATCACTTTCATACTCTAATTGATAAAATATTTTAAAGAGCAATCAGTATTTTTATGCTGATTGCTTTCATTATATATGTGAGGTGATGATATGTTCCAGAAATACAATTCATTGGCCATAATCGTTATATGTACGATGTTCCTTTTTGTAGCTTGTTCTAAAAGTGATACAGAACTTAAAAACATTCAAAAAGTAGATTACCTCGTATCCTATTCAAATGCAATGAAAGCCGGTGGTTACATATATGCATATGATAAGAAAGGAAATGAGATTAGTAAAATAGAAGTGGATGGCCAAAGTATAATGAGTAATGCAAAAGATGGGGAGGGGTACTACTTCTCATCAAATAGAAATAACAATCATTATGCAATTGATAAGACTGGTAAGATGCAAGAAATCAGTAGACCGAAACAATTACAAGATGTAAACGCAGGGGCATATTTCATCCATGCAGAGCAAGGATATGTATATTATGATGTGAATATTGGGCTGGTAGACGAAAAGAAAGGATATACAAGTGAACTTGTATATTGGAAAGATAGTGACAAAAGACAAGAAAGTGTAGAACTAAAGGGAACGATTCAAGGTGCGCATATTATTGAGAGTCATATATACGCCTTTTCACAAACGCTAGACAAAGTATATATTTCAGAAATAGATTTGATCACAAATAAAAAAACAAACGAATTTGAAATTCCTAATGAAAATGTGTATTTTGCACCAACTGCTCAAAAAATAATTTTTCAAAAGTATAAAGATAAATTATTATTCGTACTAAGTGATAATGTAAATCAAAAGTTACCACCTAAATTAATTATGGTAAATAGGAAGACTAGAGTAGTAGAAAAAGAAACGATATTAGACGAAAAACAATTCATACCTGTTCTATTGCAGGTGATTGAAGATAAGGTGTATGTTTTAAATAATGATGAGAAAATGAAAGAGTTAGATGAGAACTTGAACATCATACGTACATATTCATTACAAAGTGACAAAAATACAAAAATCAATAGAGAGGACAAAGGGATTTCTGATATACAGGTACATGGTAATAAGGTGTATATCTTATACAAAGATATGAATCCAAAGAGTAAAACGAAACAATTGATAGCTGAAATTGAAGGGTATGATTTGTTAAAAGGAGTAAGTATTGAAAAGACTACTTTACAATTAGAGAGGAAATGGGATGATATTACCTTTCTTGTATTAAAAGAGTAAAAAAATGATTTGAAGGGGGTAACTCAAATTATGACATTTAAAAACGAGGAAGAACTAAATAAAGCTTTCGAGGCGGCCAAAGCGAGTCTAGAAATAGAAGGTATGACTGTTACAAAAGAAATGGAAAAAATTATAAAAGAAAAGGTATCCGGAAAGATAACGCACGAGCAACTTATTACATTAGCTGATGTGATTGCAAGACGTGGACGTACTTAACAATCTAGAAACCACCACAAAATTTTAAAAAATAAACGGGGAAAAAGAGATGGTAAATCCATCTCTTTTTCATATGCTCCATGATTAACTGCGAATCGCCTTAATCAGAAAACGATGTTGCGTCACATCAAAATACCCTTTTTGTAAGATGACTTTATGTATACGATATATTTCCTCATAATACCTTTCGACAGTAAAATCAGGAATTTGCCACGGAATCGCTTTTAAATAATAGAGGATAGCGCCAACATCATAAAAGCGTTGGAAAGGGAATGCTTCTTTTGCTTCTAAGATAGTAAATCCATTTTCCTGTAGTTCATTACATGCCGCTTCAAGAGACCAACTTGCAAATTCGTTATTTAGCGGTGCGTTAAACTGCTCATTTAGTTCCGCACAATCGAGACCACCGACTTGTTGTGTAAGAAATGTTCCATTAGGAGAAAGTATTCTATTTACCTCAGAAGCAGAATAGGATTCATGTTGATTCATAATGAAATCAAACTGCCCATCTTGAAATGGTAATGCAGTATCATCAGTTACTTCTAAAACGGTAACCCCTAAAGGCTCTAATTTCTTTCGAGCAATTGGCAAGTTTGGAACATAGCCCTCAGTCGCATAAATAGTTGGCGGGAATGGTTGTAACATAGATAAAAGCTCTCCGCCGCCAGTACCCGTATCGAGCATTGATTTAGCACGTTGCATAAGCTGATAAGCAGTGCTACCGTACGACCATGATAAAGGCTCGCGCTTCATTCGGCCCGTTTCTGAAATGAAAGAAAAATCCCAACCGCTAAAATGTGTATTAGCACTTTCTAATAAAGTTAAAAATAATGGATCACGTTTCATAATTGTATCCTCCTATTTTGTAAGTAAATGATATGGTGAGAAAAGAAAAAAGGAGGACCTCTTATGAAAGGGGAACGGTTTTACGTTTCGTGCTCGAATAGATTCATATACATTCGCTCCTTGTGAGAATGATAATTTATATATTCGGGATAAGTAAGTGAAAGTCCTTTGAATTTGTGAGGGAAGGTTATGCTTTTCAATAATTGGGCCATTAAATGAAATAGTGCAATACGTATTGATTACATGCATTTTAACGTTTTTGAATTTTCTTGAATTATCCTCTTGAACCTCTAGTTACTTTAGGTTTTATAATGAATTTATAATTTTAATAGGGGGATTTAGATGAAAAAGGATAAAAAGTTTTCTATAGGAGAATTCTCAGAAAAAACGGGAATACCAATTCCTACTTTGCATTATTATGATGGAATCGGGTTATTACAACCTGAAAAGAATCCTTCTTCAGGGCACCGCATTTATAAGTATCAAGATATTATAACCTTACAAAAAATTATAAGTTTAAAATTTCTAGGCTATAGTCTAGATAAAGTCGCTAATTTGTTACACGAATCAAGTTTTGGTGTTGATTTGAATGAAAGTTTGTCTCTCCATTTGCAAGTGTTAGAAAGAGAAAAAGAACAAATTGGGCAATCAATACAAGCAATTAAAAGAGTAATGAAGTTAGTCGAAGCGGAAGAAGAGGTAGATAGTAGGGTATTATTTAGTCTTATTTACGGTATGAATACAGAACATACACATAAAGAATGGATGGAACGTCATGAGTTAACGGATATCGTGGAAGAATTATCAAAGAAACGAGAAGAAGATGAAATTGCTTTGGATAAAACGTTTATTCAATTGTCTAAAAAGGTTAAACAATTATATGGTAAACCAGTCGAGGACTTGAAAGTACAAGAGATGGTAAAGGAATATATAGAAGAGTCTTTTTCATTTCTTAGTGAAGATTTGATACAAAAGTTAGCTAATACTAGTGTGGGAGAACTGGATATGCAAGAACTTGAAAATATGATACCTTCGCCTTTCGCAGAAGATGAACAAAAATGGCTTAATGAAGCGATGGAATATTATATGAAGCAAGTAGAAATGGAAGAGGGATAGATTTTATGAATGTTTAGCTTCATCGAAATAATGCTGTAGACCTTTCATTGAATAAGGGTAGAATTGCGTTTATTATTGGTTCATTCAAAAGAAAGAACCGCTTATACTGCATTTTTGAAGCATAAGCGGTTTTGTTTAAAATACTCAAAAACAAAAATCCTTTGGTAAAGTATCATTTTTTATTACCGTTCTCAACTCGTTTTTTTACCCCGGCGGTCAAATAAAAACAACCTTTATTTTTTAATCGACAATCCATAAACTAACGTCTCACTCGGAGTCGTAATACTAAAACCTGTTGTTTTATAATCAAGTTTCACCGTATCACCAGTGTAGTCTTTCGTGAATGAATCCATTTATACAATAAAATCAGCATCTTCATATACAACATCATCTGCAACATATGTATCCCAAATTAAATCGACATCAACGAATATACTACAAGAGTTTGTCATTGTCCCTCTAATGCGAATGATCTTTTTGTCTTCACGTTCTAATCTATGTATAGCTGCTTTTGCTTCATCAGTAATGCGAATGTTCATGATATCCCAACCTTTATTTATATTTCCTTTATTATTGCAAAAACAGAAGAAATAGGGAAGTAAATAAAAAACGAGCAAACAAATTTGTTTGCTCGTTTCACTTTATCCGACTTTAATGGGCAGTAAGACCCCCACCTCAAAATGCAGCGAAAGAAAAGAAATTAGGTGGGGGATCAACTGCCCATAAAAGTCCGATTGGTTCAACTAATAATCCGTGGGGGATGAAGAAACCCCCCACGGATTAAAGTTTCACTTTATTTCAGTTCACATTTATCAAGCGGAATCACTTTCGTTTTTTTCGTAAATTTATATCCTAACCATAGTACTAAGAAGAGTGGTAAACCGATGTAAGAAACGAGTACACCGTTCCAGTCGATTGATTCGCCCATAAATGCGCCGTAGTTTTGTCCTAAAATTACGATAATACAAAGCGTAAATGCGAAGAGTGGACCGAATGGGAACCATTTTGCTCTATAAGGTAAGTCTTTTAAATCTTTTCCTTGTGCGATATATGCTTTACGGAAACGGTAATGACTAATTGCAATGCCGACCCATGCGATAAAGCCAGACATTCCAGATGCGTTTAATAACCAAATGTATACAACACCATCACCGAATAAAGAAGCAATGAAAGCGATACTACCGACAATTGTTGTTACGATTAATGCGTTAACAGGTACGCCGCGGCTATCTAATTTACTAAGAAACTTTGGTGCTTTCCCTTGGCGAGCTAAATCCCAAAGCATACGAGTTGATGCATACATACCAGAGTTACCAGCAGATAGTACTGCTGTTAAAATAACAGCATTCATAACAGAAGCAGCGAAGGCAACGCCCGCTTTTTCAAAAATAAGTGTAAATGGACTTACTGTTACATCACTTGCAGCAAGGCTTTCAGTTGTATAAGGAATTAATAAACCGATAACGAGAATCGCAAGGATATAGAATAAGAGAATACGCCAAAAGATCGAACGAATTGCTTTCGGAATATTGCGTTCTGGATCAGAAGTTTCACCAGCAGCTACACCTAATAATTCTGTTCCTTGGAATGAGAAACCAGCTGCCATAAATACACCAATAATTGCCATGATACCACCGTTAAATGGTGCATCTGCAACAGTGAAGTTTTTAAATCCAACAGTTTCACCGCCCATAATTCCGAAAATCATCATAAAGCCGACAATTAAAAAGATAATAATAGTAACTACTTTAATAAGTGCGAACCAATATTCAGATTCACCAAATCCTTTAACAGATAAGTAGTTTAAAAGGAAAATAATAGCTAAACATAATCCGCTCCAAATAAGAGAAGGGGTATCAGGGAACCAAAATTTCATAATTAATGTTACAGCCGCTAGTTCAGCAGCAATCGTAATTGCCCAGTTATACCAATAGTTCCATCCAAGTGCAAAGCCAAGTGATGGATCAACAAATTTTGTTGCGTACGTGCTAAAAGATCCAGTAACAGGCATGTAAGCTGCTAGTTCAGCTAAGCTTGTCATTAAAAAGTAAACCATAATTCCAATTGCGGCGTATGCAATTAATGCGCCACCAGGCCCAGCTGAATGGATGACACCACCGCTGGCAAGAAATAGTCCGGTACCAATTGTACCGCCGAGAGAAATCATCGTAAGGTGCCTTGATTTTAGACCGCGTCTTAATTCACCTTTTCCTTTTGTAGTTTCTGTTTTAGAGGTAGCTTGATTCGTTGCGCTATTCATGTTCAACACTCCTTTTCTTGTAAGATAGGAAGGAGCGGGGGAGAAAAATACAAAAAACCGCCAAAGGAATTTGGCGGAACGTTTCACAAATAACCACCCCATCATACCCTTCCGTTAAGATAGCACCCCACGTTTACACGGTAATTTTGTAAACGTGACAGTTCTGTTCCTTTCGGAGACAGCCCCAGCTCATATTTCCAGAGAAGAAATATAAACTTCGGCAACTTTTCCTTTCAAACGGAGTCTAAGACATTCTCTGTGTCTCGTCCGTTTTACTATTAAAAGTCGCAACCTCTACCTCATCGGATTGATGAGGATTTATATATTGCTAAGATTTTTAATATATGGCAATTGTAATGAGTTTCTGAATATATTGCAAGATATTTTGTTAGGAAAAGTCAAAAAATATCGGTTATTGTATAGGAAACGCTTGCAAAACTCCACCCGAACCTACTATTATGTAACAATAAGCAAAGAAAAAATTGTTATACAAATGTTTCGCAAAAAATATTGAAAAACCCTTCAAAAATTAAAAGAAAATTCAGAAAATATAATTCAACATTCATAATAAAGTCATATTTTTTGTTATAATTAGAGTAACGTTTAAGTGAAAAGGGGAAATCAAAATGAAATTAGAAACAGAAAGGCTCTATATAGTGCCTTGTACAGAGGAGAGTATACACTTTGCTAACGAGCAAGGATATAATAGTGGTCCGCATATTGTAGGGCATGTAGAAAATGTAAAACAGGATAAGGATTTATTACCTTGGGGCGCTTGGTATGTCATTCGAAAAGAAGATGACATCGTTCTAGGCGATATAGGGTTTAAAGGGAAACCAAATGAGGAACATACAGTAGAAGTTGGTTACGGTTTTATTGAGAAATATTGGAATAAAGGGTATGCGACAGAAGCTGTAAGAGAACTAATAAATTGGGCTTTTCAAACTGGAGAGGTAGAAATGATTATTGCGGAGACACTTCTGGAAAACGAAAGCTCCATTCGTGTATTAGAGAAATTACATATGAAGAGAATAGGTACTACAGAAACAATGATGAATTGGAAAATAGAAAAATAAAAAATACCGCTCGAAGTATATCGGGCGGTATTTTTATTGTTATGGAAGCATTTGTTTTTGATCATTCGGATATCCAGTTGTCGGTGTGTTAGAACGATTGGAATGATTGCGAACAGCAATGAAAATAGAAATAATAACGACAAGACCAATTGCCACGTAAGAAAGTGAAATAATAGTTGGATCCACTTTAAATGTAGTAAGTAGTGTACGAATGTTTGTAAAGATAATAAGGCCACCAACTAATACGCCAAGTAAATGAGAAGGAACGATGCGCACTAACCATGCAGCGATTGGAGCTGCGACAATACCGCCAAGCATTAACGAAAATACCCAAACCCAACTTACTTGTTCCCAGCCGAGTGAGATGAAGAAACCAATTGTTGCAGCGAGTGAGACAGGAAACTCACTCGTATCTACAGATCCGATAACTTTTCTAGCTTCATTTCCTCTTGCTAAAAGTACAGGTGTCGTAATCGGCCCCCAGCCACCACCACCAGTTGAATCAACGAATCCAGCAAATAAGCCAAGTGGAACAAGTTGTTTAGCCGACATACGTTTATTTGAAGTAATAACTTGTTTTTGAATAATGAATCGTAATAAAATATAAACCCCTAAAGTAAATAAAAATACAGAAATGTACGGTTTAATGACATCCCCAGGTAAATTGCTTAAAAAACATGCCCCCACAAATGCGCCAATTGCTCCTGGTAATGTAAGCCTCGAAACGGTATATTTATCAACATTTCCAAATTTGATGTGAGATGCACCAGAAGCTGCGGTTGTAACGACTTCAGCTAAATGAACAGAAGCGGAAGCGACAGCCGGTGCGATACCAAACATTAGTAAAAGTGAGGTAGACGTTACCCCGTACGCCATTCCAAGCGCTCCATCGATTAATTGAGCGAAAAATCCAATAATAGCAAATACAATTAATTTCTGCATAAATAATCCCCCTGTAATAGTAAATGAAAAAGGCACTTTTCCCGTATGAGAAAAGTGCCTTTGGTTTTTCCAATCAGCAATAATTAAATTTGTTTCATTATAATACATATTAATCGTATAAATCAACTAGGCTTTAAAGTTTTTTAAATTGAATGAAAGAAAAATAAAATATACAATAAAAGGATGGAGAGAAAGGGGAGAAAGACATGTTACGATTTGATCATCTCGTTCACGCAGTACATTGTACACCGGAGGAAGCGGCAAAACAAATGCAGGAGCGTGGATTTCATACTGTACTAGGCGGAGAGCATACAAATTGGGGTACTTGGAATAGTTTATGTTATTTTGATTTATCATATATAGAATTTTTGGCAGTTCAGCATGAAGAAAAAGCGAAGAAAGCAGACAATCCATTAGTACAAGAAACGGTAGTGAAATTACAAGATGGAGAAGGAATGTTACAAATCGCAATTCGAACAGATGCAATTGAAGAACTAGCAGTTAAGTTTAATAAACATGGATTACATACGATAGGACCATTTGAAGGGAAACGAATGAGAAAAGATGGTCGCCTTTTAGAGTGGAAAATGTTATTTGTAAAGCAAGAAGAGAACGGACCGAAATTGCCTTTCTTTATACAGTGGAATGAAACGGATGAAGAAAGAAGAAACGATTTACGTAACATTGGCACAGTCACGGAACATAAAAACAAAGTGCAACAAATTGAAACGATTCATTACGCAGTGAAAAATGTTCGAGAAACTGTGCGAAAATGGGAAGAAGTAATGGGACTAACTGCAAGCCAAATCGTTAAAAATGAAGAATGGAATGTGGAATGTCAAAGTGTATCGCTTGGCGACATTCAAGTGCAGTTTTGTGAACCAATTGGAGAAGGGCTAGTACTAGAACGATTGAATCATCATGGCGAATATCCATTTGCAGTAGAGTTTAAAGGGGAAAATAAACGAGGGCATGAAGTGTTAGGTAGTTTGTACATATATTGATAGAGGTGAACGTTGTGGAAGAAATGCTTAGAGAGATAGAGAGAAAACTAGAATGGCCTCGTATTGTAAAGTGTACAGCTATTTCAAAAGGTTTTTCACATGAAGAGAAATATAAAATAAAATTAGAAAACAGAGTAACATATTTTGTGAAAGTATGTGATGCTGTAAACTTTGAACGTAAACAAGAAGAATATACATATATGAAACAATTAGAGTCATTACATATTCCAACGCCTAAGTTAATTCACTTCATAAAACTTGAGGAATTAAATAAATGTGTTCAAGTATTTGAATGGGCCCAAGGTGTAAATGGTGAAGAGGGCTTAAGTAAGCTATCGGCGGAAGAACAGTATCATGCAGGAAGAAAAGCTGGAGAAGTATTAAAGCGAATTCACTCAATTGAAAGAGAAAGTGCAAGTGATAAATGGGAAACATCTAGATGGAATAAATACGAAAGATACATAGAGGCATTAGCAGATTACGAAGTGGATTTTCTAGATTTGAAGTCAGTATTAACTTTTGTAGAAAATCATAAAGACTTATTAAAAAACCGTCCAATGACATTTTTACACGATGACTTCCATCCAGCAAATAGTATGATTCATAATAAGGAATTTATCGTTATTGATTTTGGTGGATATGATTTTGGAGATCCGATACACGATTTTTATAACGTAGCGATTTTTACTACAAGAATAAGCAAACCATT
Source organism: Bacillus cereus group sp. Bc010 (assembly GCF_027716745.1). Taxonomy (NCBI): domain Bacteria; kingdom Bacillati; phylum Bacillota; class Bacilli; order Caryophanales; family Bacillaceae; genus Bacillus; species Bacillus cereus group sp. Bc010. The sequence continues at coordinate 51,380 of NZ_JAQFUY010000008.1, read as the reverse complement.
TGCGGTTGGACAAGTTCACGGTTATTGCGGAGGTGAACCGTCGCTTCATTTTTGGAAACTGTACTCATTATATGCAGCAATGACATTCCCTGCGGATATCGTTTGGACAAACCGAAGCACACCGCATTTAGTAGAAGATATGAAGGAAAGATTAAACGGAATTTTAGATGATCATAATCATTTTTCATCCTATATTCCAAAATGGTATCAATCAAGTGAATGTAATAAATAAAGGAGGAATACATATGGAAAAAATTGCGGTAATTTCAGATATACATGGTAATATTCCAGCTTTAGAATCGGTACTGCAAGATATTAAATTGAGAGGAATCGAACGCATAATTTGTCTTGGAGATTTAGTTGGAAAAGGCCCTCATTCTAGTGAAGCAATTGAAATCATTCGTAAAGAATGTGAAGTAGTTGTAATGGGAAACTGGGATGATTTTATTACAAAACCGACTGAATTTGAAGCATTAAAATGGCATCAAAAACAATTATCGGAAGAACAAAATGACTATTTAAGAAGGTTACCATTTTCAATCGAGTTTTATATGAGTGGAAAACTCATTCGTATGTTTCACGCTTCACCGAGAAGTTTATATGAAAGAATTCAACCACACGCTTCAAGAGAAGAGCGAATTAGTATGTTCGAAAACAGTGAGCTCACAGAGAATATAGAAGGGGAAAGAAAACCAGATGTCGTTTGCTACGGTGACGTTCATCAAGCGTTCGTTCAAAATTTCAGAGGGAAAACGTTATGTAATGCTGGTAGCGTTGGAAACCCACTTGAAATTACACAAGCTTCCTATTTAATATTCGAAGGAACTTACAATGAAAAAGAAGCAGCAAGCTTTTCCATTCAACTCGTACGTGTACCGTATGATATTGAATTAGCTATCAGACTAGCAGAAGAACTCGATATGCCAGAAATAGAGGAATACAAGCAAGAATTACGGACTGCATTGTATCGAGGGTTTAAGGGAAAGTAAACCAATCATAATATATCTATCGTAACTTAAAATATATCAACGATTTTTTCGATATATCGACTTACCGACAAATAGTGACATAAAAGTTAATTATAATTTTGTTATGTAAACTAAATGAAGGTGGGAAATATCATGAACCGAAAACAACGTATAAATGAAATTGCTAATCATATTTTAAAATTAAACTTAACTCACCCAACAAGAGTTGGAGTAAGCGGTATTACAGCATCAGGAAAAACAACATTTGCAAACGAATTCGCGGAAGAAATACACAATCAAAAGTATATGTATAGCCTTTTATTAATAGTTATAATTCTCGTATAATTATATTAGCTTTAGAAAGTGAAAAACGGGGGATAAGGCAATAAGAAACGCAAAAAGGGGAGAAAAAATATAATGAATGAAGTATTAGAATTAAAAGAAGAACTACTACAAATTAAAAATAATAATTATGCTGTACCAGAAGACGTAGATGCATATCCATATGCGCAGTGGATGTTAGATTATATCGGATCACCTGATGCTGAATTACGCGATGATTTAATTTATAGTACGCTTCACACATGGATTACAACTGATGTATTTAGACAAAAAGAATTACGAGGGTTAATGTTACAAGCAATTAGTCCTGATTATTTATTTTATAAAATTGGTGAAAAGGGAACAGATTCTGTTTTTAAACGTGCGTTCTCTGTATTAATTCCGCCACTTATTTTATCTGTTCATGAAAGAGAACCGTTGTTATCCGAAGAACAACTGTACAGCGTAGCAGAACAAGTGCTGGAATATGTATATTTAGAAGAAGATGTAAGAGGTTACGTAGAAGGAAAAGGCTGGGCACACTCTACTGCACATGCAGCGGATGCGCTCGATGCGTTAGCTCGTACAATACAAAATCGTGAGTTTTCATATGCGATTCTTGCAGCTGTTCGTCAGAAAGTTCGCCTAAATGACTATGTTTACATACACTTTGAGGATGAGAGATTAGTAACGCCAATTATGTCATTACGTAATCAAAATCTTTTAACAGAAGAAGAGTGGAGCAACTGGTTACATAGTATAGCAATCGTTGAAGACATCCCGCATCCTCAGCATGATATTTTAGTACAAAATATTAGAGCTTTTTTAAGAAGTTTATACTTTAGAGTTTTAGAGACAGAGGGTAGTACAGCCTTTACAGATGATATTTTGGAAACTTTGAAGGATTTGCGTAGGTATTAAAAATTCATTTTGCTAAAATGAAATTACATAAAACCACCATCTCCCAACCATACTAATAAAATGTGTTGGAGGTGAGTTTAATGGACAAAAAAGATTTTGAAAAAGTGTATAATGATTATTTACATCAAGGAGAAGAACAAGCTCAATTTGAAGTAGACCATGAAGTTAATACAGGAGCAGAACAAATTGTTGCCGTTCGTAAAAATGATGATGGGGATTTAATAGCGTTTAAAACAAGTAGCGGAAGAGAGTTAGATTATATGACTGCTCTTAGCGAAGCAAAATCAGGGAAATTAGCTCATGTGGACGTATTTCATAAGTATGGTAGAGATATTATACGTAGCGAACCGGATGGAATAAAAGAAAATAACTTAGATAATTTACCTTCATTTTAAACGGGTAAACCTGAAGAAGAGAATGTTCATTTGGATATTCTCTTCTCTTCTTTTCTTTCTCTACAAATAGACGGTTCATTTCTACAGTGCGATCATACTTTTAAAGAGCGCTCTAAATTTCTCTTTATCTTCTGCTGTAAATGGTTTCGGTCCTTTTGTACGCTTACCGCTTTTTCGAACCATTGCACTTAAATAACGTGTTTGTAATAGTTGGTCAATGTTTTCATTCGTATACTTGTACCCTTTATGATGAAGAACGATACAGCCTTTTGCTAAAGCAAGTGAAGCAAGACCGTAATCTTGTGTTACGATTAAATCTTCTTTTTGGGCTAACTGCATAATTCGGTAATCCGCAGCATCTGCTCCAGAATCAACATAAATTGTTTCCACGCCTTTTGGCTGCTCTGCATTAGAATAATGAGAAAAGCTTGTAACGAGGGTAACAGGAATTTCTGCCTTCGTAGCTTCAAAAATAATTACATCTTTTACAGGGCAAGCATCTGCATCAACATAGATTTTCATTGGTATCACTCCTATAACTAGGTTCGTGTTGATGATAATGGTAGATTTAGGTTTTGTCAAACGAGGATTTTGTATTTTAACTTACAAAAATTGTATATATTTAAAAATATATGCTAACATATAATTGGTTTAATAATAATAATTTTCAGAAAGTGGGAATGGAATGATTTATAAAGCAGATAACAATGTAAGGCAAAAGTTAGTTGAGATGTTTGATGATTTCGATAGTACGATTGTACTTTCCTATCTCCAAGGACATATGGGAAGTGCGTGGGTAGACAATCTCGAAAATCCAACTGTTGCTCAAATAACTGTAGGAATTTTTGTGTTTTACGCCGGGAATCCAAACGCAGAAGAGGCGGAAGAATTATTATATAATCTACCTGATTTTACTCTTGCCATTGTAGATTCGGATGAATGGAAAAAACGGATAGAGACTGTTCACAAAGGATCAATTGAGAAGTTTCAAAGATTTAGATTTAATAAGAACCCCGGCGATTTAGATAAAGAATACATACGGGATATATTGTCTACATTACCCCAAAATTACGAAATGAAAAAAATTGATAAAGATATAGCAAAGGCATCTTCATTTCATGCACTCTCAGAAGATTTTACTAGTCAGTTTGATTCAATTGATGATTTTATTGATAGGGGCGTAGGATACGCCATTTTAAATAAAGGGCAAGTTGTTTCTGCTGCAACATCATTTAGTATATTTGATGATGGAATCGAGATTGAAATTGCGAGCCATCCTGAACATAGAAGAAAAGGCTTAGCTAAGATTGTAGCATCTGCACTTATATTAGATTGTTTAGATAGAGAGAAATATCCTAGTTGGGATGGAGCAAATGCTGAATCTGTTGAACTAGCAAAAAAGCTAGGCTACACTTTTAAAGAACCTTATGATACATATTTTATTCAAATAAAAAAATGAACCAATACAAGTACATAAACTAAAGTGGTTTTTAGTTTATGTACTTATTTAAAAATTAATGAAATTCTATTGACGATATGTAAGGATGCTACTTATTTTTCACAAACCAAAATAGCCTCACGTAAACGAGAAACCCCTTCCTCAATTTGATCAATATCCACTTTTCCATAAGATAAACGTATATAACCATCTTTCGCGCCGAAAATACTCCCCGGCATAAAGGCTATTTCTTGTTTTAAGCTTTGCATAATGAGTTGTTTTTCGTTTATCGGTTCTTTTAATTTCCCCCATATGTATATACCACCGGTCGGATTTGAAAAAGAGATTTTATCGTGAAGTTGCTCGTTTAGAGCGCGGACGATAACGTCTCTTTTTTCTGCTAGTTGTTTTCGTAACGGTACGATATGAGACTGAAATGGTACGGTTTCAAAAAATTGTTGCATAAGCCACTGCGGGAAAATGCTCATACCTAATTCCATTTGATGTCGTGCGTCAGATAACCTTTCTACTACCGATTGTGGGGCGACAAGCCAACCGACTCGTAATCCCGGTGCAATCATTTTTGATAAAGAATGGACATAGATGACTGTTCCATTTTCATCTATTGATTTTAAAGTAGGGCAAGGTTGTTTCTTTTCTAACGTAAGTAAACTAGACGGATCATCTTCAACAATCGCAATTCGTAAGTCTGCACAAAGTGATAATAGTTTTTTTCTACGGCTTGGATGCAGCATTGTGCCCGTAGGATTTTGGAAGTTTGGATTTAAAAAGATCATTTTAATACGATGCTTCCGATATAGCTCTTGCACATCATCCGGATTAATACCGTGTTCATCAACAGGTAACGGGAAAATACGAATACCTGCTGATTGAAATAACGGTAAGGAATAACAGTGTGAAGGACTTTCAAAAGCAACAGCATCACCTGGATTTAATAAACATTGCACGATAAGGTGAAGTGCTTGCTGTGCGCCAGAAGTAATCATAATCGATTGTTCAGTCGCTTCAACTTTTAAATATTCCTTCATATATTTTACGACCGCTTGTCTTAATGGGAGATAACCTTGCGGGTGATCATAGCTTAATGAATGCGTTAACGGTTGTTCTCGTAAAATCATTTGTAGTTGATCGTGAGGATAGAGGTTACAACCGAGCTCTCCGTTTGCAAAATCTATAATATTTTCATTTTGTTGTATTTCTGCCCGAATATGGCGAAGTAACGGTAAGTTTGGTAAAAATGTACCGCCTTCTACGAAATTTCTCCAGTTCGGCGTTAATGTTGGAGAAACGCCCCACATATGTGTACTCACTCGTGTTCCTTTACCAGTCGTACTTTCTACAATTCCCATAGCACGAAGTTCATTATAAGCAGTCGTTACTGTACTTCGGTTTACATTTAATTGTGTAGCTAATTTCCGTTCGGAAGGGAGGAAGCTACCTGGAGGAAGTTCTCCATATGTAATACGTTTCTCAATAAAGTCAACAACTTGCTGATAAATAGGGATTTTACTGTCGCTATCTAGCTTCCATTCCATAAAAAACGCCTCCGTAACTCTTATATACATTCAGTATAACAAATTGGCTGGGTAAAAAAACAGCCAATTGGACGGTGTTATATCCAGCCAATTTTACTATGCTAAATATGGAAGGGGAGATTCGGATGAAAAGATGGCAAATGGAATGGCTCCTAGTATCAGTAGCATTAGTATGGGGAGCAAATTATACAATTGGAAAGTATGGTGTGGCATATATGTCATCCATTCAATTTAATAGTTTACGCTTTTTAGTAGCATCACCGGTATTATTACTTATTACTTTTATAATGGAACGGTCATTACGTATTGAAAGAAAAGATTGGTTACGATTAGTAGCAGTCGGTATCGTTGGTACGACAATGTATCAAACGATGTTTATGCTATCTGTAAAATATACTTCAGCAACGAACGCCTCATTATTAATTGCGATGTCACCTATATTTACAGGGATATTAGCGGTATTGCACAAACAAGAACGCTTTTCGATGAAAGTACAAATTGGTTCAATAGTAGCGTTTATTGGTGCAGCATTCGTTTTATTAACAGGACATACAGGAGGAGCTACTTACGAGTATGCATGGCTCGGAAATATAATTGGATTAGTCGCAGCAATTGCGTGGGGATGGTATCCGATATTAGCACAACCTCTTATTACAAAATATTCCGCAATGAGAGTCACATCATGGTCTACTTTAATTGGAATTGTACCTCTCGTTATATACTGTTTATTCAACGTAAACACATTAAAGTGGCCAGTAGATACGCCAAGCTGGGGATCACTTGCATATTCAATTGTCTTTGCGACCATCTTTGGGCTAGCGATGTGGTATGTCGGCATTAGTCAAATCGGTTCAACGAAAGTAATGGTTTATATGTATCTCGTGCCATTGTTCGCAGTTATCTTTGCAGCAGTAACAATCGGAGAGCAAATTAATATGATGCAACTCGTTGGTGGACTTATCATCTTTATCGGCTTATACGTTGTAAAAAAAGGCGGAATGAAAAAGCCAGCTCTCAATTTGAAAAAAGTAAGCTAACAGTAAAAAGGATCTCTTTCATATAGAAGGAGATCCTTTTTTATTTCGTAATAAAAGTGCTTGTTCAACCGCCCATTTTTGATGATCATGAAGTAGAAGTTCTACAGTATGTAAAGGAGACATCCATCTTAGGACGTGATCCTTCTCACAGTTTTCAGTTTGTTTCTGCACCATGTTCGCAATATAAAAGAACCCATCATTTAAATAATAAGTATCTTCCTTTTCAGCATAAAAATACCGCATTGCATTACCGATATACCGATCAATTTCAATGGACCATCCTAATTCCTCTAGTAGTTCACGATGTAAGCATTCATCTTTTGTTTCGGTACCTTCCATACCGCCGCCAGGTAAAAAATAGCGTTCTCCTTTTTGGATAATAGCAATCTTTGAAGAGGTTGAGTTAAAAATAATTGCATAACAACTAGGTCGTAATACATATTGCTCAGTAGGCTTTTTATAACCAAAAGTAAGTTTAGATATCATAAAACACGTCACCTTTCTATAAAATACATAAAAGGGATAATAAGGTAAAAACGGGATTGTATAAGTATAATCTTACGAGATTGGAGTGATAACAAAATGATAAATCGAAAGTGTTCGCGCTGTAAAGAAATTACAGGTGCATTGCATGGTGGTAAAAAAATTAAGGAAGAATTTTTATGTGAAGACTGTTTGCAAAAAGGAATTGAGAGTGGGGAAATCGAATTATCACAAGTGGAGCAAGAACAAACTTCGTATCTTTCTATAAAAATATTAAAAATAATGAGTGTGATTTATTTAATAGCATCTATTTTTATGGCTTTTTCAACCGGTCCATTTATACATAATCTTGGGTTTGATGAAATATCCATTTCAGGATCAGAATTAGGTTTAATAAGTATTGTTATGCTAGGTTCTTTATTCCAGTCTGTACTTGTATTTTGCGGAATATGGGTATTCATCCTATTAGTAGAAACGGTCATTAAAATTTATGAAAAAATGAAGTGAGTGAGAGGGAGAAACATATGCGAGTAAGAAACATTCAAGGGGAAGATTATGTAAAGATTCATTCTGTTTTAAATGATTGGTGGGGCGGGAGAGACATGGCTGCCATGTTGCCAAAATTGTTTTTCGTTCACTTTCAAGAAACGAGTTTTATCATTGAAGAAGAAGGAGAAACGTTAGGTTTCTTATGCGGATTCTTTTCGCAAACGTATAAAGAGGAAGCATACGTTCATTTTATCGGTGTAAATCCGAAATATAGAAGAAGAGGAATCGCATCGACATTGTATTCTTATTTCTTTGATGTCGCTCGTGCAAATAACCGTAAAGTTGTGAAAGCAATCACATCACCAGTTAATAAAAAATCGATACAGTTTCATAAGGAGATTGGCTTTCAAATTGAGGCTGGGGATGATGAGATAGAGGGTGTATCGGTACATACAAATTATGACGGGAATGGCGGTAGTAGAGTTTTATTTTTGAAAAATGTGTAAAAGTAGGCTAGCACAAAGTTAGCCTTTTTGTTGTGAGGAGCTAGAAGTATGGAGAGTAAACAAAGTAGAAATGAGTATTTACAGTGCATATACAAAGTACAAAATTATATAGAATTACACATAAATGATTCACTTTCAATTGAAGAGTTAGCGGATATAGCAGGATTTTCAAAGTATCATTTTCATAGAATTTTTAAAGGGATAGTAGATGAACCATTATCTCGGTATGTAAACCGATTGAAACTGGAAAGGGCAACAAACCTTCTTACATACCGTTCGGATATGACGATTACTGATATCGCTTACCATTTTGGTTTCACAGATTCAGCAGTTTTCTCCCGTACATTTAAAAATTATTATGGAGTAAGTCCGTCTCAATATCGAAACGACAATAGCAAGAATTGCAAAGACGTAAGAAGAACTTCTCAATACAATGAATGTAAGAAGGTTCGAGGGAATGTTGAAATTGTAACAGCGGACGATATAAACGTCGCATACATAAGACATATCGGTACATATGAAGAGTTAACTGTAGCTTTTCCGAAAATGATAGAGAAATTATTTCATTACGCAGCGTTGCAAAACTATCATGTATTTGAGGATACGAAAGTATTAACCATTTACCACGATCATCATGAATTTACAGAGGACTATCATTTAAGAACAAGTTTATGTATAACAATTCCAAATGAGTCCGCAGTAGAAACGAGCGACATAGGAATAATGGTAATACCTTATGGAAAGTATGCGGTAGGTCATTTTGAAATATTCCAAGATGAATATAAAGGAGCATGGGATTTTTTATACGGTGAGTGGCTTCCAAATAGCGGATATAAACCGAGAGATTCGTATCCTTTTGAAGTATATAGAAATGATCCAAAGCAGCATCCCGAACATACACATATAGTTGATATATATGTACCTATCGAACCTTTTTAATGATAGGTTAAAGGGGAAGGAATAATGAAAACTGCTGAAAAGTTAGATCAGATTATACAAGAAGAATATGGAAATGTGAATGGTATGTTAGTAGTGCAGAAAGGTAATGTTATTTTTGAAAAATATTATAAGGGACACGGTCCAGATGATGCGTTTCATGTAGCGTCAGTCACAAAAACGATAATCTCTGCGCTAATTGGGATATGTATAGATAAGGGATATATAAAAAGCGTTGATCAAAGAGTAATAGAGTTTTTCCCGGAATATAAACTTAAGGCATCTGAAGTAACAGTACGCCATCTTCTAACAATGACAGCGCCATATCCTTTTGTAGACTGGCAGGAACCGTTAGAAGAACTATGTACACAACAAGATTGGATACAATATACGTTAAATAGGATAGGAAACGGCGGAGAAATTGGATTTTTTAAATATTCATCTGCAGGAGCTCACATACTATCAGCAATTATAACGAACGCAACAGGAAAAAGTGCACGTGAATTTGCGAATGAATACGTATTTCAGCCACTCGGCATGAGAGAAATTCCAAACTACAATATGAAAGCATTTAGATTCGATGACTTATTCGGAAAAGATGTGAAAGGATGGGTTCACGATCCAAATGGAATTTCGACAGGCGGCTGGGGACTAACGTTAACAGTTAAAGATATGGCTAAGTTTGGACAGCTGTATTTGAATGAAGGTATTCATAATGGAAAACAAATACTATCAAAATCATGGATAAAAGAATCGACAGAAATGAACCAAAATCAATATGGTTACTTATGGTGGTTACGAGAAGAGGATGGAATCTTTTCATACTGTGCAATGGGCGATGGTGGGAATGTGATTTGTTGTATTCCTAAGAAGGATTTGGTTGTAGTAATTGCTTCTGAAGTTATGTCTAATGCACGGGATAGATGGGAATTAATTGTGAAATATATTCTTCCTTACATACAAAACAATTAAATTTAAGATATAAGGCGGTATGAGATTTCATACCGCCTTTATATATGGCATTTTACATCGAAAGGGAGATGGGAAAATATTTTAATGTCATTAAGTTAACTGGAAAATAAATATAGCGTAAAAAATTGTTAAGATTTCGAAGTCTTGATTTTAACCTTTATTTTTCTATGTATAATGAATCCGCATACTAAAAATCTTTTAAAGAAAGGGGGATGAAATAAACGAATTAAAAGTTAATGTGCGTTTCTTGATGGTTTAAGGAAATAGAATAATATTTTAAGTTTTTTTGATAAGTACAGCGTTCATCCCGCTTTAATGGGCAGTAAGACCCCACCTCAAAATTCGGCGAAAGCAAAGAAGTCCAATTGGTGAGGGCTGATTAAAGTTTCATTTTATATGGAATTTGTCAAAAAGGATATTTACCTTTTGACGTTTGGAGGGTATATGAATCTAATATTAAAAGAAATAGCAGTGAACAGAAAAATATTCATTATGTTATTTATCGGATTTACTTTAACAATTCTGCCCATACTTATAGCGATGTCGATTCGAGATTATTACGATGAAAAATTTTATGAGTACAAAAATGGTTATTTTAAATATTACTATACTGTTCAGCTTACTAGCTTTGGAGAATTGGATTTCAAAGCAATTCAAGAGGTAACAGGAACTAGTTTTAAGAACTCAAGTGTTATTACAAATAATATGAGAATGGGAATCCCCGGCATAGGTGAAGTAACGATGGTTGGTCTTATAAATAAAAATTGGTCTCCGCCTTTAATAAAAGGTTCTCGTATGGAAGATGGGGAAGAAAATAGTGTAATTGCCGGAAAGAGAATTTATAAAGAATCTGAAACAATAAAACTGTTTAGTAGAGAATATAGAGTTAAAGGCGTGAGCGCTGCGAATACTGGATACGCATATAATTCCAATGTTTTTGTCGGCTTAAGTGACATGCCTGATGAGATAAAACGACGTATGCAAAATGAAAATACATTTGAAATGATAGTAAGGTCTAACGAAAATCCTAAACAAGAAATAGATACATTTATTCGGTATATTAAGCAAAATAGAATTGATACGAATGTGAAAGTGATAAATGAAAAGGAGAATTATGAGAACGAAAAAAGCTCGAATAAAGCTATGAGAGCACAACTTACTCTTCCGTACAATCTACTTTTTATTGCTGTAATGAACTGTATAATTGCGAGTTATTTTTGGATTTACACGAAGAAGAAGAGTATTTCCTTAAGGAAAACGTTGGGAGCAAGCAATTTGAATTTAATTGTATTCATATTTAGCCAATTATTCATATGCGCAATCGTTGCAGCTATTTGTGCGATATGTATGCAATGGATTTTAAGTACAATGAATAAAAGCATAGTGCATGTAATGGGTTTTACTATTCATATAGATGTTTTTAAAGTTGTGATGAGTGTAGTAATTTCCTTGTTTATTTCGTTCATCACCGCTGTAATACCATTTTTCAAAATACTTAAAATTGAACCTGCTAAAGCGTTAAAGGAGTAAATAAGATGAGACTAAAAAGTGCTCTTATGGCCCTGAAAAATAGATTGCTCATTTCTATTTTTCTCTTAATACAATTCACGTTTGGATTAGCAGCAATAACCCTTTCCATTAATATGCTTTGTAATTTTCACTATCTTGAAAACAGTTCCAACTCGTTGCTAGATTTAGAAAGTACATATTTCATCACTTATGATGGGATGACTACTGATAGGTTGAAGGCAGATCAATTTAATAAAGGACAAGTCGAAGAAATTTATAAAAAAATGCAGCAAAATAAAGATGTGATTTCGTATGGTACATACGAAGAGAGCATAATCGAACTAGAATCCAGCAATCGACCGCTCCAAGAAAGTATGTTAGAAGAATTGAAAAACAAAACTTTTCGCGATAAAAACCCTACTATTCGTATAATTACAATAGATGAAGATTATTATAAATTACTGAATATACCTATAAAAACTGGAGTAGGCTTTTCGTATCGAGACTTCCACAAAAATAGTGAAGAGAAAACGAATGTTTTGGTAGGTCCTTACTTTAAGAAATATTTTCAAATAGGGGATACAATCAATAATCAATATATGATTATTGGATTTTTACCAGAAAATAAATTTATTATAGATGGTAACGGAGTGAGTATATACCAGAAATTAGACAAGGCTATGTTATCACCCATGCCAATTGATAGATATGAAAACTATGAAATAATGTTTTCAAGATTACATCAAAGTACAATTATGAATTTAAAAAGAGACGCAGATGTAAACAAACTCCAAGAAATGATTCAACTGAAGGGAAGCGACGTTACGTTATACTTAAAAAATTTAGGAGAAGAAATAAATGAAGCCGTTACTAGTAGTATGGATACGGAAAATATCGATCTTATAGTAGGAAGTCTATTTATTTTATTTATAATAGCGGGAATGGTCGTAACGACAATTGTTTCCATCATAATGAGAAAGAGGGAATTTGGTATTAAGATGGTCCTTGGAGAAAGTAAGTTTGGGATGTTCATTCAAATTGTATTAGAAAACATATGTATTACGATAGTTGGTATGTTTTTATCGATAGTTTACTTTTTATGGAGATACGAGAATCATCTACAAGTTTCGAAGGACTTTGATACGGCGTCTGTACGCGAAATAAATTTAAATATGCCTATTTTATTATTTGTATTCCTATTCTTACTAGTGATCATCATTATTTCAAATCTCATTGTCTTCTTGTTTATTAGAAAGCTCGAACCGAAAACATTAATAGGTGGGATGGAATAATGGGGTTAATTGAACTAAAAGATATTAAGAAGGTGTATAGTAATAAGAATTACAATACGTTCGCGTTAAACGGTATAAATTTAACGATAAATAAGGGCGAAATTATAGCGGTAATGGGGCGGCGATCAGGCTCAGGGAAGAGTACATTACTAAATGTTATCGGGCTAATTGATATACCAAATGCGGGTGAATATACGTTAAATGGAAAATCATTAACTGAAATTAGAGCAAATAAAGTTCATAAAACAAGAAATGAAATGATCGGATTTATTTTTCAATATTTTGCATTGTTAAAAGAACATACTGTACTGGATAATGTAGTGCTACCACTCACGTATAGAAAGCTAAAGCAACGGGAAAGAGAAAATAAGGCGAAGTTCTATTTAGAAAAAGTAGGATTAAAAGAACATATGTATAAAACACCGGACGAGCTATCAGGTGGACAACAGCAGCGCGTCGCAATTGCAAGAGCGTTAGTGGGCGAACCAGAATTAATATTGGCAGATGAACCAACTGGAAATTTAGATAGAAAAACAGGAGAAGAAATTATGAACCTACTGTTACAACTGAATGAGGAAGGACGAACAATTATTATTGTAACGCATGATATGGAAGTGGCGAATCAGTGTAATAGAATCATTGAGTTAGTTGATGGGGAAATTGTGCGGAGTTAACAATTAAACTAAGATACATCAAAAAATTGTTTTTTATTTAAGAATCCATGTTGATTTATTTTTCAAAATGGATTCTATTTTTGTTTCTAGAATTAAAGTAAAATAACAAATCCCCCGTAACTTTTTATGATAGCAATTCGTTTAACAAAAGAAAGGATTTTTAATGATGAATGGGGGAGAACCATGAAAATTCTAATACTAGGTGGTACACGATTTTTAGGCAGAGCATTTGTAGAAGAGGCTTTGAACAGAGGGCATGAAGTTACATTATTTAACCGCGGAACAAACAAAGAAATCTTTCCTGAAGTGGAGCAGCTTATCGGTGACAGAAATGGTGATGTATCAAGTTTAGAAAATCGAAAATGGGATGTTGTCGTAGATACATGTGGGTTTTCTCCACATCACATTAGAAATGTTGGAGAAGTGCTTAAAGATAATATTGAACACTATATATTCATCTCAAGCCTTTCCGTATATAAAGATTGGATTCCGCATCATATAAAAGAAGACTATATATTACAACCTGAACCGACGGCTGAGCAAATAAAGGCTGTAGAAAATGGTGAAATATCTCCTTATGAGCATTATGGTGCGCTGAAAGTATTATGCGAAAAAGAAGCAGAGAAGTATTGGCCGGGGCGTGTTTTACACGTAAGAGCAGGACTTCTTTCAGGAATGTTTGATTATACAGATCGGCTTCCATATTGGATTCAGCGTATAGCAAAAGGAGGTAAGGTGTTAGTTCCAGGAAGAAAAGACCGTCCAGTGCAGATAGTTGATATAAAAGACGTCGCAAACTGGGGACTAAACATGGCAGAAAATAATAAAGTAGGTACATTCAATGTTACAGGTCCGAATTATGAATTGACGATGGAAGAGCTATTGAATACGTGTAAAAAGGTTCCGAATAGTGATGCTACATTCGTTTGGGTAGATGAATCATTTATGAATGAACATAAAGTACAGCCTTGGACAGAGATGCCACTATGGCTTCCTGAAACTTTTTCATTAGAAGGTGAGCCAAAGCCGTGGAAAGGTGGTTTTTCTATTAATATTGAAAGTGCTGTTAAAGAAGGACTTACTTTTAGAAGGTTAGAAGATACAATTGCAGATGTGTATGTGTGGATGAAGGGTATGGACGAATGGGAATTAAAAGCAGGTATTTCAGGCAAGAGGGAGAAGTGTTTGTTAGAAAAGTGGTATCAATAAATTCAGAGTAGCCTTATATATAATTGATTGAATATTAGGAGGAGAAAAGGTGATGTGGAAAGACACCATTCATAGTATCTCATCAAACTTAAATTTGAAAAATCCAGCTACGAATGATGAACTTACTGATATACAAAGATGTTTACATGTGGAGTTACCGAATGATCTATATCAATTATTACAGGAAACAAACGGTATAGAAGGTGAGTACGGGGACTTTATATGGCCTGCTTCAAAAATTAAAACTGAAAATATGAATATGAGAAATATAGTTGATTTTAAAGATTTATACATGCCTTTGGATTGTTTATTATTTTTTGCTGATGGCGGAAATGGTGATTTGTTTGGTTATTCTGTTTTGAATGGGATGGTACAAAGAGATGATATATATGTATGGAATCATGAAAATGATAGTAGAACGTGGGTTGCGCCTTCTTTAAAAACTTTCATGGAGTGGTGGGAGAGTGGGAAGATAACAATTTAAATATAGTATCACGAAAAAGCGCCTTGTTATTAAAGAAACAAGGCGCTTTTTCGTGTGTATTGTTATTGTAATAGATGCATATGTATAATTGATAGAAAAAATTCTGAAAATAAAAAAACTATTGAATGAACTAGAAAAATTTAGTAATCTTATTTATACGATACATACATAATAGTTTTATAGCGATTTTTAAATGAAGTATAGGAGGCAATCGTTGTGGATCTTACGTTCAAAGTTGAGGAAACATGTTTTAATTACCGAGTCGGAGCCATTTGTAAACACGGTAATAAAATCCTTATATTGCAAGGTAATGGTGAAGATTTTTGGTACGTACCAGGCGGTAGAGTGAAAATGCTAGAAAATAGTGAAGACGCATTAAAACGTGAGCTTGCGGAAGAACTAGCTGTTCCTATTAAAGTAAAGAGATTACTATGGTCAGTAGAAAATTTCTTCACACTTTCTGAGCGAAAGTTTCATGAGATTAGTTTTTATTACGAAGTAGAATTGCATGAATTACCCGCGAATGGAGCGAATCAATATATTTTGGAAGAAGAGGGTAGAACATATTTGTTTAAGTGGGTGTCGGTAGAAGAGTTACATGCATATAACTTACAACCAGCATTTATAAAAGAAAAAGTAAAGGATATAGTAGCTCACACAGAACATATTGTATTACAAAAGTAAATGTATTCGGAGGGGAAAACGGTGAAGAGGACTAAAAAAAAGATACATATAAATGACAAAGTAATTTATTACACACATATCGAAAAAGGTTCTAGTACGGTTTGCTTTATGTTTTCAGGTTCAGGATACAATTATGATAAGCCGTTATTTTATTACGCGACGATGCTTATGCTTGAACATAAAATAGATGTTGTACATATTCATTATTCTTACGACGAACAAGTAATGAATAAACCAATAGAAGAAGTAACGAAAGTAATGATGGGTGATATTCATCCTATAATGAATGAAGTATTAAAAGGTGAGCAATACAACGAGACGATGTTTTTAGGAAAATCACTCGGAACAATTCCAATTGCAAATGATTTAATGAAGAGAGAAGATTTTTTACAGTCAAAAATGATAGTACTTACACCTTTACTAAATTTTGAATCTATTTTCGAATCTATTTTACAAAGTAATCACGAAGGACTTTTAGTTATTGGGGATAAAGATCATCATTATAATGCAAATAAAATTGATCAGTTATATAAAACGAATTTAACGATCGACGTTGTCAAAAATGCAAATCATTCTGTAAATGTTGGAGAATTTGAAACAGGGAATTCAATTGAAGCAATAGCGAAAATAATAGAAAAGCTTAAAGAAATTGTTAGGGAAAACTAACTTATCAATACATGCAAAAAGAGGTGCGAACTGCACCTCTTTTACTTTAATAAGCCCTCAACACATGAAGCAAATAATCTTTCCGATTCAGCGGATTATAATCAACACGTTTTCGAGTAGGGAAGGGAGGTTTCAGCTTTGTGAAACCAGCTGGCTTCGTTGAAAATATGCCTTCTCCTTCTGTAAATGAATGGAGCATGCGTTTAAAATTCTCTGTTTTCGCAACAGGTAATGATCCTGTTAACTGATAAGAATCATTATTGAATATAGGCTCTGCAAAAGTTGCTGAAATAGCAGCGAGCTTATACATTGCGGTACTAATTGCCTGCTCCGGTACAGTGAATTCAAACGCATTAACTGGTTCATATACATATGTTTCAGCTTTCTTTAAAGCATCCATTAAAACGAGTGGCGTTAAGTTTCTAAAGTCACTAGCTGTTGTAACAGGACTAGCATAGCCAGTATGGGTTAACGTAACGATAATATCCGTAACTTCCCACCCGTACAAACCTTGTTTTAACGTTTGAAATACAGTATCTTCAATCGCTTTATGAAAGGCTAAAGGTAGTGAGCCAAGTTCAACGCCTAATTTATATGTTATGCCAGAATTCAGTTCACCACGTTCGACTTTGAATCCAACTGTTGCGTAAAATGGATTCGTTTTTTCGCCCATTACTTCAACGGAAATCCCAATGCCAATTGGCTTCTCAATACATACAACTCGCGTATTTGAAAAAGTAACTTGCAAATTATATTTCTCAAAAAGAGTTGTTTCAATTACTTCTTTTTGTACTTGACCGAAAAGGCGAATATATAGTTCATTATGAACATCATCTTTCCACACTTTAATGAGTGGATCTTCTTCACATAGTTCCATAAGTGCAGCGTATAAATCATGAATTCGTTCTTTAGGTACTGCATCGATGGCAGCTTCCATTTGTGGTTCGGCAAAGTGAATATTTTTTATATAATCAGTCCGTGCACCGATAATATCACCAATTTTAATATCACTTAGTCCCCACACTTTGCAAAATTCTCCGCTAGGAACGGTAGAAGTTTGAACAGCATCTCCATTATGAAACATGCACATTTTTTTAATCTTTTCCTTATGTGGTAGAGACTCATCGCACTGTATATCAACATGTTTTCTAACGTGTAAGTTGCCAGAAAAAACTCTTACATATGCAATCTTTTCTCCAGAAGGTTCACGTTCAATTTTAAAAACAATACCGGACAATTCTTCATCTTGAGACAGATTATGAGCTGGAAGTAAGGCTGAAATATTTTCAAGTAGTTCAGATACTCCTATACCCGTCATTGCGGAACCGAAGAAAATCGGATACACATTTGCTTGCGCTATTTGTTTAATGAGTTCTTTTCTTAACATTGTGTCCGTTACGATTTCGTTATTTACATATGACTCAAGTAACGATTCATTATATGGTGCTAATCGTTCTATACAATCATCATATGATTTATATTCAATAATACGAGCTTCCTTTGTTCCTTCGTTTAGGACAGAGTAAAAGGGGAATGCTTCATTTGAAAGAATCGTTTTTATTTGCTTTACAACTTTTTCACTATTTGCACCACGACGATCAATTTTATTTACAAATAAAATAGTCGGTATGTTTAGTTTCTGTAACGTTCGCATTAAAATCTTCGTTTGTGCTTGCACACCTTCAACGGCAGAAATAACTAAGATTGCACCGTCTAAAACGCGGAATGATCGCTCCACTTCAGCGATAAAATCAGCGTGTCCCGGTGTATCGATGACATTTACTTTTAAGTCATCAATAAAGAAAGAAACGACGGATGCTTTAATCGTAATTCCGCGCTGCCTTTCTAATTCCATTGAGTCTGTTTGCGTACTTCCGCCATCAACTCGGCCAATTTCTTTAATCACATTCGTTTCATAAAGAATACGTTCAGTCAAACTCGTCTTGCCAGCGTCTACATGCGCGACAATCCCTATATTTATTGTTGTCATATATCAATATCCTCATTTCATTTTCCATTTTCATTTCCTCATTTCTATTTGTGTATTGCCGCATTACAATCACTCTCCAGTCATTTAAATTATTACTATTATAATGTAATTTACATTTTTTGTAACGCTACAAAGCGCCTTAATTTGGAAAAAATA
Source organism: Bacillus cereus group sp. Bc010 (assembly GCF_027716745.1). NCBI lineage: Bacteria > Bacillati > Bacillota > Bacilli > Caryophanales > Bacillaceae > Bacillus > Bacillus cereus group sp. Bc010. The sequence goes on along the minus strand of NZ_JAQFUY010000008.1, from coordinate 32,694 downwards.
AAATGAAAACAAAATGCTTGCATTCTTAATCGATATAGATTATATTAATTGACGTATCAACTATTGATATATCAAATGATTTTTTAAATTGGATGTAAAGGAGGGGTAATTTGACAAGTTCATGCTCAAAAGAAGCGATTATTTTATATAAATTACACTTTCTAAATAAAGAAGTAAGTTCGAAATTTGAAGGGTGTACGGGTATGAGCCAGTCTCGATTAGAGCTTATACTTCAGTTATTTGAAGTAGGTGAAATTAGTCAAAAAGCACTTCAGCAAGAAGTGAATATTGATAATGCGGCGATAACGAGGCATTTAAAGCAGCTTGAGGCCAATGAAATGATTGTAAGACGTAAAAATCCAGATGATAACAGAATTACGTTAGTTTCTCTAACTGAAGAGGGACGAAATAAAATCCAGGCGTTTCAAGAGGAAAAAGAACGTTTTGCAGCATCTGCATTTAAAGGATTAAGTGAGGAAGAACGCGATAATCTTTTAAATATGTTAATTCACATTCAAGAAAATATAAAAGAACTTTAAAAAAGGGAGAATACAACTATGACTAACTCAGTAAAAACAAATGACTTTAACGAAATTTTAACAGGACGTCGTTCCATTCGTAAATACGACTCATCAGTGAAAATTAGCAAAGAAGAAATGACAGAAATTCTTACAGAAGCAACACTTGCACCATCATCAGTAAACATGCAACCATGGAGATTCGTAGTGATTGAAAGTGATGAAGCGAAAGCAACACTTGCGCCACTTGCGAAATTCAATCAATCTCAAGTAGAAACATCTTCAGCAATGATTGCTTTATTTGGTGATTTAAACAACTTTGATAACGCAGAAGAAATTTACGGTACAGCAGTAGAGCGTGGTTTCATGCCAGCAGAAGTAAAAGAAGACCAAATGAAAAAACTTTCAGCTTACTTCTCAATGGTTACACCAGAAGTAATGAAAGATACTGTACTTATTGACGGCGGTCTTGTAGCAATGCAATTTATGCTAGCAGCTCGTGCTCACGGTTATGACACTTGTCCAATTGGTGGATTTGAAAAAGACCAAATTGCTGAAGCGTTTGGATTAGATAAAGAACGTTACGTACCAGTTATGTTAATTTCAGTCGGAAAAGCGGCTGACAGTGGTTACCAATCAGTACGTCTTCCAGTTGAAAAAGTTGCTGAGTGGAAGTAATCTAATTAGATCATAGAAATATATGGAATATGAAAGGGGAAACACCATGATTATTATTCACGCAGTATTTCAAGTAGACCCAGCAAAACAACAAGCATTTTTAGAAGAAATTCAGCCACTCATTCATGGTTCAAGAGAAGAAAGTGGAAATGTATCTTATGACTTATATAAAGATACAGAAAAAGAAAGTGTTTATACGATGGTAGAAGTATGGAAAGATGAAGCAGCAGTTGCGAGCCATAATACGAGTGAACACTTCACATCTTTCGTTAGCAAAGTAAAACAGTTGTTAACTGCTCCTCTTGATATAAAAGCTTATAATGGAGAATTAGTGAAATAATAAGGTAGAAAAAGATGACTTTAGCGAATGGCTGAGGTCATCTTTTTTTGTATAAGTAGAATCCACTTTGGATCCAGTTATATTGATAGGTAAGTGTTGCTCGTATCCTCAGGAACAGTGGTTAATTATTTATTGAATTCGAACATTCGGTTTATTAGAATATTTTTCCATGGTATAATTTTCTTGAAAATATAAGGTAGAGGGGAGTAAGTGATGGGAGAATTTCAAAGTAATTTGCATAGAGCAACGCAACTTGCAACGAAAATGAGAAATGCTTCAGATAGAATGCAAAGTGCTACTAGTCGCTCTATAAATAAGGCAACGCGTACGACACTATCTGTGAACTTCAAAGCACAAGAAGCAAATCAACAAAATTTACAAATCACGAAACAATTTTGCGCTGCTTTTCAACAAACGATTGATAATATCCATTCCGTAGCAAATGAATTTGAGAAAATGGATACCGGACTTCAAAAGACTTTTCAATAATGTAACAACCTACGTAAAGGGGAAAAGGTAGGGAGAAAAGATGAGTCAAGAAATTGAAACGAGAATCAGTCAATGTAATCAAAAATTACGAATTATATTTGAAGAACAAAATGAAAACCGAATCGCGCTGCAAAATCAAGAACGAGCTGAGGCTAGTTTTCATGAATGGAAAAATAGAAATAATCGTTTATTTAACCGAATACTAGAAACTTGGTATGGTGACAAAGAAGCATTTCACCTTTTTACGAATATGCGGCAAGAGATCGGGCAGTATGAAAGAAAACTTACATTCGAATTAGAAAACGAAAAAGAGACGTTGCTTAAAGAAAAACGGCATCTCAGTGAGAAAGAAAACGACCTTTCCTATGAACAGCAGCAACTACAAAGGGAGGCCAATACATGAGTTTAAACATGTATTTGGGAGAAGTTCAAAGTCAAACGCAAAGTATGAACGCTATATGTAATGCTACGATTCAAAGTATGGAACAAGCCATTCAATCTATTGATGCCTTTGCGATAGACACAGTATTACAAGGACAAACATACAGTAGTGCAAAAGCCTACCTTGTCCAAACATTTCGGCCATTAGCGCAAGGAATCATATGCTTATGTGAAGAATTAATTCGCCAAAACGAAGCATTTCCAAATGATTTTCAAGCAAAAGTTGCTTCAACAGATGTTATCGAACATGAAATAAGACAACAAATACAGGAAATCAATCAATCGATCGCTAGTATAGAAGCAATAGAAGTACTTACACCGATGCCTGGAGTAGACGCAATTGTTGCAGTCTTAATTGCGATGAGAAAAAAACTAGAAGAAAAACTAGAGCGTTTATATGAATTCAATCATTCGTCCAGCAACAATTACAGCACCGCCCTCCAATTAGCAGCTAGCATCACAGCCGGACTCGCTGAAGTGCAAAGCGGGAAAGGATTTAGCCCTGTGAGTGGTACGTTTAGTACACAACGGTTGAATATGGATTGGGTGAGTTCGATTCAGGGGATTATAGAAGAAACAGCTCGAAAAAACGAGATGAAAGAAATTACTTTGCAAAAACAAGAAATGAACTTACAAGAGCAGGAAGACAATAGATCATGGCATGAAAAAACAGCCCTTTATGCGCAATCATTTTTGCATGGAGTTATCGAATTTTTTCAAGGTGCTGGTGATGCAGCCCTAGAAAACTTTGTTGGACTACAACCGCATGAGAATGATAAATTAGAAAGTAAGACAACTTACCAAGCTGGAAGGTTGGCTGGAAATGTTATATCAATAGCCGGGTCCATTGTAGAAATATTTGAAGGTATTTCGCTCATAGGCGGATCTAATTTCTTAACTATCGTGGCAGAAGTAGGAACTGGTGGGTTAGCATCACCAATTGTTATTCCATTAGATATAGCAGCAACAGCTGCTGGGGCTAGTCTTTTTGCACATGGTGGATTTGTTTGGAATAAATCGATTCAAAATACTAAGGATACTATTCAAAAAATCCAGTCTTCTGGTGGAGGTAAGGGTACGGGTAAGACTACAGAACCATACGATGTAGTACCGTATAGGCCAAGCAATTCACCACTAGAAAATCATCATGGCGTTATGGATGTATGGGCTAAACATAATGTCCCCGATTATGTTAGTAGAGGGGCGAATACTCCAACTATAGCTTTAACTAAAGAGCAACACAATGCTACTAAAGCTGTTTATAGACAATGGCTCTTTGAAAAAACAGGGAAAAAGGTTGGAGGTAAAGTAGATTGGAAATCTGTTTCACCAAAAGAAATACAAGAATTGACGGAAAAAATGTTTGATGCTGCGAATGTACCACGTTTAGCTAGACAAGAGTATTATAGGGCCTTTAATCAATATAATTTTAGGGAGTAATTTAGATGGAAAATATTAATCAGTTGATTAAAAAAGTAAAATCATTACCTAATTGTCGAGTTCAGGAGCCTACAGAATTACCGATAATTGATAAGAATAAGCATATGCTACCAGGTGATTTAAAAGAATTTTATAGTCTTTGTGGTGGTCTAACTTTATTTGAAAATGAGGAATATCCTATTCATATTGTTACCCCAGAGGAGTTTATTTTGGCTAATCCCGTAATTGTAGGAGAGTTATGTGAAGAAGATATTTCATCAAATTGGTATATTATATGCAATGATGGTAAGGATGAATATTTAACAATAGATCTTAGTGAAGAAAGACTAGGTAGATGTTATGATAGTTTTTTTGATCGACATGGAATAGTTGGGGAGTCGCAAATTATCGCAACTTCATTCACTGACTTACTTGAAAAACTTATTAAGAATAATGGACAATATTGGTATTGGCTAAAGAGTGAATTTGAATCACTTGGAGATGCTTATGATGATCAAGAGTGAAAAAGAGAGCCTTTAAGTGGGATAAGAAAGTGAAAGAGTTTTTGAAAGTATGTACTCTATGATGGTTGTACCATCATGGAGTACTATGTGCAATGATAGAATAAGAAAACGAGGTACGAGCTTTGGCGAGATGACATTTTACTGGGTGCTGAATATAAACACATGGAATATATATTAAACTAACGAACTCGTACAAACTCGTAAGTTTTAACATAGTAGTTGTCACGACATATAAAAGGTGTCATACTGTTACTACAAAACTTATAAATTTATGCTACTTAAAAACGGATGAATTTAAAGCACTTGGCTGTCTATTTGAGGCAATAAGTGCTTTTTTAATTGAAAGGTAAGCTATAAATTTATAGAAATTATTTTTATGAATTAAAGCTAACAGAATATGCACATAGGCTTCAATTGCAGTTATATAGTATGCTTTTCAATGCCAAAAAACATCAGAAAAAGCAGGGTAATATTATTAAATAGCTGGGTCCATTGTAAAAATGTTTGAAGGAATTTCGCTCATAGGCGGATCTAATTTCTTAACTATCGTGGCAGAAGTAGGAACTGGTGGGTTAGCATCACCAATTGTTATTCCATTAGATATAGCAGCAACAGCTGCTGGGGCTAGTCTTTTTGCACATGGTGGATTTGTTTGGAATAAATCGATTCAAAATACTAAGGATACTATTCAAAAAATCCAGTCTTCTGGTGGAGGTGCGGCTAACGGTAAACCTAGCAGTAAAAAAACACAACTGTAGATAATTTTGATGCAAAAACAGCTACAAATAAGCAAAAAGGTAATTATGGTGAAATAAAATCTAGTGACAATTTATTGAATAATCAAAGTTTAAAAGAAGCTGGATTTGATTTAAAGCCAGTCGGAAAAAGTGCACCATCAGGCATAAATGATAAAATAGTAAAAGGAATTGATGGATTATACGAAAATACAAATACAGAGTCAAAGATCAAATACGTTATAGATGAAGCTAAATTTGGTAGTTCACAATTAGGAAAAACTAAAGATGGACGACAAATGTCAAATGATTGGTTGAAAGGTTCTGAAACTGGAAAAAGTAGAATATTAAAAGCTGTTGAGGGAGATGAAGTATTAGCTGAACAGATTACGAAAGCCTTGAAAAGAGGTAAAGTTGAAAGAGTATTATCAAAAGTTGATAGTAGTGGAAAGGTTAAAACATTTAAGATAGATGCAAAGGGTAACATCGTTGGAGAGTGGCCATAATCTAGAAGCGAGGAGGAATTAAAAAGAATGAGAGATCATTTATGTATAGAAGAAAAATGTAAAAGGGGAATAGAATATCATAAAGAGTTTATCGAAGAAAATAGAGAAGAGATTAAAAGTTTAGAAGAAGATGAAAAAAATGGTATTCAAAGATATCCTAATGATAACAAAAGTATTATATTAGAAAATTATTTGTCGAATTTTATACATGAGATGAACGACATTAGGGCAATGTATTCTTTAGGAGAAGACATTAGTAAAATGGAAGTATATTTTTATAATGCGATAGATGATTTAGAGCATACAGGAGCTAGCAAAGTGGGTTATATATATATGCTTTGGATAATTTCTTTAGGAATTTTGTTAGAAACGGATAAAAAGAATATAGAAAGATTAAAAAAGATAGTTGATAAAAAAAATATGAACGACGCAGTAATTGATTTCCTCTTATGCGCTAGTGATATCGGATACACAAACATGACGAACAGATATTATAAAGAAAATCCATATGCAAAAACGAAAGAGATTATAGAACTTGCACAAACAGATAAAAAAGAAGCGTCTAAAAGATTACAAGTGTATATGGAGAAAGAATGGTTTAAAGGCCATTATGATTATGAATGGAAAAATGCGCATAAAGAACCTGGATATGTGGGGTATTGGAGCTTTGAGACAGCTGCAATAGTAAAGATACTCGGACTTGATGATACAAGTTTAAAAGATAATAATCATTATCCATATGATTTGGCACATTATAAAAATGAAATGAAATTTAAGCATATAGACCTAAGTGAATATCACTATGAAGATGAGACAGAAGAAATCGAGGATATAGTAGAAGGAATTGAACATAATCCTGCATTGGAAAATATTATTCCGCCAAAATGGCATTCATTGGTCAATGAATTGATTCATGACTATGAGAATATGGATGATAGTAGTTTTTATGAAAAATACAAAAAAACGATAGGAATAGGTCAAGTGTGGTTCTTACCACAAGAGTATGAAGAAGAAAATGAGCAAAAAAATCTATTAGGAAGTTTAATTGTGTTTGCCCTGACGATAAGAGAGTATATATTACAATTGGACTATAAAGAAGATTTAGAAGACTACATTGATAATCTTAAAAATTTCTGGAATGTTTTAGAAACAAAGTTAGTTCAATTTATATTAGAAAATGATCAAAATTATTATGCATGGGTACCAAAAGAAGTAAATATCCCAAATATGTATGAAGTGAAGATAGAGAGTGTCGATGTAGAGGAAGTTCTATAACGAACAAATTGAAATGGTTGTCATCATATGTAATGTTAGAATACATTTTACTAGTTAATTGAAAACAATGCAGGCGTTGAAAAAAAGGCGTATAGTTACTAAAAAGTAGAGGGAAAGAAGGCTGTTGAATTGAGATTGGCGGATTTTATTGAATTAGATAAAAATGAAGTAATTTACTTTGATTTTAAAAATATTTCACCATCATTTGAAGTGCAAAAAGAATTACATCCTGTAAAAAAATATTTTGTACAAAAAAGATTATCAAGAAAGAATTTTATACGGAGTAAAAGAAAAATTTGACTGTGATAGATGTGATCTTGTTTTAGAGATATATTCTAAAATATATGCAAATAAAAACTTGAACAATTTAGATTTAGATACTATGAATTCTTTTTATCAAACGTACCGGCTTTTATTGCTATCAAGTGATAAGTCATTTTGGAAAAGTGATTTTAATGTATTCTGTAATAATCGTGGTGTTGGTGTGAAGCCTAAATCAATTAAAAAAAATGCCTTAAAGCTGTTAAGGTATGAATGGTTATTGTCTGAAAAAGTGTTTAATCATTATGAAAATATCAATAATCATCCCGATGTTATGCGTTTTGCTACAGTGACACATACAATAGGAAACATGACATTATTGCCTAAAGGATTTAACGTTGGGCGTGCTATTGCAACTAGAGATTATTGGGATTTAACATTAATGTCACTACAAAGTTTTTTAGGTCGTTCTTTCGATACTTTCGTAACAGATTATTATATGCAAGACTTTATTGATGATAAATTAGAGTTATGGAAGGGGCATTGTTTTGAATACCCATTGCCAAATTCGTTTAATAAAGTGGAGGCTCACGAACTATCGGAAATTAAAAAAATCAAATTGTTCAAAGCCGAATTTTTGAATTTATGGGAAATGCCAATAATAAGATCGAGAAACGTTCTGAACGATTATATAAAGCGTTACTAGTTAAATGGAAGGAGAATATAAATAGAGGGACAATTAATAAAATTTAACGATAAGATTGTGATAGCGAAAAATGTGTTGCAACAAGAAGAGGTGTATTTACAAAGATCTAGTGGTTGTGATGAAGGTGATTCAGGTTGGTATATAGGTCCTATCAATGAAGAAGTATCAGGAAAATTGGAAATCATATACGCCTACCAATTATTAAAAATGAAACCTGCAATTATTCAAGTGCTAACCTTACCGTATAATTATTTAGTAGTATTTGAGAAGGACAAAATTAAAGCGGTTTTAAATGAATGTGATGTTGATATTTGGGGTGAAATAGTAAAATAATGAATGTATATAAGGTGTCAAATGCCCAATATGAAAATCACGTGAGATAAGCACTTTATTGTCAACAGAGGACAATAGGTGCTTTTTTACGTGGAGTAAAGAAAAAATATAAGTTTGCTTGTTGTTCTGTTTCAACTTAGTTTCATATGTTATAATTTGGAAAGTATATATTCTTAATTTTTAGAAAATTTAAAGGTGGTAGGTTGATATATGAGTACATTAAAGAAAATTACGAACAATATTTCGAAGGTTATTATAGGAAAAGATGAAGCGATTGAACTTGCAGCTATAGCTCTTATAGCAAGAGGGCATATTTTATTAGAGGATGTACCGGGGACAGGAAAAACAACATTAGCGAAAAGTTTGGCTAAAAGTGTGGACGCTAAATTTCAAAGAATTCAATTCACAGCGGATACTTTGCCTGGAGATGTTATTGGCCTTGAATATTTTAATGTGAAGGAATCGGAGTTTAAAACGAGGTTAGGTCCTATTTTTGCAAATATAGTATTGGTGGATGAAATTAATCGGGCTGTACCGAGAACACAATCTTCGTTACTCGAAGTTATGGAAGAGCGTACTGTTACAATTGCGAAACAGACGCATTCCTTACCAGAACCTTTTTTAGTTATAGCTACGCAAAATCCACTCGAATCAGCGGGCACATTTCCGTTGCCAGATGCTCAGTTAGACCGGTTTTTACTCACAATACGCCAAGGTTATCCTACGAGAGAAGCTGAAAAGGAAATGATGAATCGGTTTCAAATGAATGATCCATTAGAAACGTTACATTCTATTATTTCAAGTGAAGAAATTATTAAGATGCAAAAACGAGCAAGAGAAGTGTTAGTAGGGAATGATGTGCAAGATTATCTACTTGAAATTATTGAGGCAACGCGTAAACATGAGTTAATTGAAATTGGAGTAAGCCCGCGGGGGACATTGGCATTTATGAAAGCGATTCAAGCAAGGGCAATATTAAATGAAAGAGATTATTGTACGCCAGATGATATTAAGACACTCGCTGCATCGGTTTGCGCTCATCGTTTAACGTTAACGATTGAAGGGGAGATGAAAACGACGAAAGAACAAATCATGAAAGAAATTCTTCATACAATTAATGTGCCAGTGGAGAATGTACGATGAATCAACAACGTGTGTATACACCTTTAGCGGAGCCTTTCGTAATGGGAGTTATGTCAGTTCTAGCCGTTATTTTATGTATATTTTCAAGTAATCTACTTTTTTTATCTCTCGTATTTTTGTATGTAATTTTAATAGGTGCGATGCATGTGTACATACGTAAAGTATCTCGTGTTGAATGGGAATACAGTCAAGGGAATTCAAACGTTTTTATAGGTGAAGCGAATGTGTGCAAAGTAAAAATTTCAAACAAGTCGTTATTCCCTATTTTCAATATCGTATTTCGATTTAAATGTGAAAATAAGCTAACTTGGAATCATGATGAAATAAACAAAAATACGAATACAGGTTCAAATTATTATATGAATTTTAATTTAAAAGGAAGAGAGTCAGTTTCATTTGATTTGCAAGCTGTAGCTGTAAAAAGAGGAATTGCGAAATGGGAAGAAGTAGAAATTGTCATTACGGATCCTTTTGGATTCACAACGAACCATATTACATATAAACAAGTTGAAACGCCGTCCTATTTAGTTTTACCAGCTGTTCCGAAAATGCAAGTTCCTGAATTACAAGAATGGTCACGAGGATTTCGAAAAGCGATGTCATCACCCTTATATGATGAAACGAAAGTAATGGGAGTGAAGTCGTATGAAAATGAAGATTTTCGTTCTATCCACTGGAGTGCAACAGCGAAAACAGGGACGATAATCGCGAAAAAGTACGAGCGAACACAATCAGATAAATATGCGATATATCTCAACTTGCAAAATAAAAGCGGTATTTCTTTGAGAAATGATACAGAGGAATTAATTGAATTAACAGCAGGCATATGTAAACAACTGCTCATGCAAAACTGTTCATTTGAAGTTTGGATCAATAGTGTAAAAGATAATGGATTGTTGCATATAAAGAACGGTCATAACCGGAAACATTTGCAAAATGTATTAAAAGTACTTGCCTCAATATCGGACCAAGATACTCCTGTATCTTCCACTTATTTTTACACAGCAGGCTTTCGTCGAAAAGAATTGGATGCAGTTCCTTTAATTCTTGGTACTTCCCCAAGGAAATACACCAGAACGAATAGATGGGTTGTAATTAAAGAATAAGAAGGGGTTTATGTCATGGTTAATAAAGAGAGACATATGAAAGTAAAGTTGTGGAGTGTTAGAGTATTAATACTACTTTTCTTTACGGTTAGTGCGATAACGTTTTCGCAAGGTGTTGTGCATGTACAAGACATAGTAAAAGGCCTTTTTTCTAGTAAGACGGAGACAATATCAGAAAGAAATTATGATTTTACTAGTGTAGACTCACAGTTTGATGAACCTGAAAGAATTATAGATGAAGAAACAGGAGTTGTAGATACAAAAACAAAAATAGATAGGGAAATTCCACTTTTTGTACGAAAAAATTCATGGACTGATGTGTTTTCTGTTCTTTCAAATTCATGGATTAGTGTCGTTTTTTGTGTAATTATTGTAGTGGTCATTTTATATGTTTTTTATAAATTAATGAGGAAAAAGGTAAAGAAATCAGAAATAGAACAGGATAAACAATCGATAACAAAAGAAAATACGGATAGAACCGAAAAGAATAAGAAAGTGATGCATCAGTTTGAACAGCCGTTGCCTAAAGATACGATAAGGAAAACGTTAGTTGAATGGGAAAGAACTTTACCATTTCACGAACAGCGAAGGTCCTATGAAACGATGCAACAATGGTTAAGCAGAATTTGTAGAACGCGAGATATTATTCCGATATATGAGTCTGTCCGTTATGGAGAAAAGACGTATACAGAGTTAGATGTGGAAAAGACTGTGCAATGGATAGAGCGAGACGGGAAGGTTTGAAGTTAATATAAGTAAATAAAATTAACTGTAAATTAATTTTATTTACTTATATTTAATGTGTTGGTTTCTGTTTATATTAGTTAGAGGAGGTGGAGACTGGTTATTGTCTTGGGTAGGTGTATTAATGGCATTTTTATCTTTATACACGTTAATAGATTTATATTGTAAGTATACATACGATAAAAAATTAAGTAAATTGTTTATTAAAACCACAGTTACTACCTTTAGTTTTGCAGTATTGGGAATTACCTTTGGTATTGTACACGAGCTATTACAGCCATGGAGTCTCAGTCTAATGGTTTGGTATTGGTTGTTAGTATTACTTTTACTTGTAATGACGATAATATTATTAGTGATTTTAGTATTTGTTAATCGTAAAAATCACCATATTCCTAGGAGATATAGAATACTTATACTGCTAAATTTATTTCTTACGTTAGCACCAGTATTATGGCCACTATTACTTTCTATTATCGGAAATGGCATGAACGCTAGTGCAGGATGGTAAAAGTGAATAAACTAAAAAAATGATATAGGGTTTTAAATATAAAAGAGAAGGTGTTTTCATAAATTGAAAACACCTTCTCTTTTATTTTCATACATTACTTTTTTCTTGTTGTTAAATTTTAAGAGTAAGTATTTCGTAAGGAATGGATAAGAAAAAAGAGAGTTTTATCATATAGGATAAAAGTATAGCTTGAATCAATACGATAGGAATAGGGGAGAGAATTTTATGAAAAAACGTAATTCAATGAAGTTAGCGAGTTTGACAGTTTTATTAGCGGGTACTACTCTATTTACACCTGGTTTTACTGTGAAGGCAGAGTCTACTCAAAGTATTTCGAATTCGTCAAAAGTACATGATCAAAAGAATCGGAATGGCTGGAAACAAGTAATGCAGGAAACTATACAAATTGGGGCGCCAGGGGTATTAGCTAAGACGTCTAATAAAGGGAAAATTAATAGTTATACTGCTGGCGTGGCGGATTTAAGTACAAAGAAACCGGTGAAATCGGATTATCGCTTTCGGATTGGTAGTGTGACAAAAACTTTTACCGCCACGACTGTCCTTCAATTAGTAGGAGAAAATCGCGTACAACTTGACGAACCAATTGAGAAGTGGCTACCAGGTCTTATTCAAGGGAATGGGTATGATGGTAATCAAATTACGATACGTCAACTATTGAACCATACGAGTGGTATCGCTGAATATTTAAAATCAAAAGACGCTGACGTAATGAATTCGAAAAAAACGTATACAGCAGAAGAAATAGTGAAAATAGGCCTTTCTCTGCCTCCAGATTTCTCGCCGGGCAAAGATTGGTTGTATTCAAACACAGGATATGTAATATTGGGAATGCTAATTGAAAAAATAACTGGTAATAGTTATGCGGAAGAAATTGAAAATCGAATTATTGAACCTTTGGATTTGTCAAATACGTTTTTACCAGGAAATTCACCCGTCATCCCAGGAAAGAATCATGCTCGTGGATATGTGAAAATGGAAGAAACAGGCGAGTTGAAAGACATTACGTATTATAATCCGAGTTTAGCTAATGCAGCTGGAGATATGATTTCTAATGCTGATGATTTAAACAAGTTCTTTTCATCTTTACTCGGTGGTAAGTTACTGAAGGAACGCGAGCTAAAAGAAATGATTACTACAGTTCCTGTAGAAGGAAAAGGGGTTGGTGATGGATATGGTCTTGGAATCTATGAGACTAAACTTCCAAATGGTGTCTCAGTATGGGGGCACGGAGGATCAATTCCTGGATTTATGACTTTTGCTGGTGGAGTAATTGGAGGCAAGCATACATTTGCTGTCAATGTTAACTCTTTAGGTCCGGTTGATATTCTTACACAGTTTGATAAAATGATGCAAGTTGAATTTAATAAATAATAGATGAAAAGAGTTCTACTATAGAGGTATATAAGGATTTATATGTGATTTAATTGTTATTAAAATATACTCTTAAAAAATCCCGAATCATGAGCAATTTACTTCCCATGATTCGGGGTTTTTATGTGCTGTTACAAGAAAAGTAATGATGTATTTAAATTCTTTCATTTTACTATAAATCTATTATATTTATTTGATATTTCTTATTTATAGTGACTTTTACATTTTTAAAATATTGCAATATACAAAGGTAAGTAGTTCTAGATTCGGGAGTTAATAATAAGTAAATTCTGATTTTTATTGAAAAATATTTAAATGCATTTCCGCAATTTACATAATAAGGTACTTTTATCGTAAGAATTAATAACAAATAGAATTAAGTATACAAAAATAGATAATTATGATTTACGTCAAAATGATTGACTATTATGAAAATAATGATTAATATAGGTTTTATATTTTAACTCCATTTATGTTACAAATATGTATTTTATTTCAAATTTAATTGTGTCGTAAACTATAATTGAATATATTGTGAAAAAGAATAGGGAGCGGGAACAGCAATAGAAAAGGCTATCTTTTCAAATTGTGTAATGAAATCAAAGGGGAGGATAAGTATGTATAAACAAGTAGTAGAACTGTTAAAAGAAGCAGCTATATCGTATAAACAATATACATATGAGCCAATATTAGATTATGAAACAGATAGAAAAATTAGAGAAAGGTTTAATTGTCCTATTACGGGGGTAAAGATAAATGATTAGCATGATATTCAGTTACATATTATTAGGGATTTCATTGTCTGCACCAGTCGGTCCGATTAATATTGCTCAAATAAATAAAGGAATAAAAAATGGTTTTTTGAGTGCATGGTTAGTAGGAGTCGGGGCGATGTCAGCAGATGTTGTAATGATGTTTTTAATTTACTTTGGTATTTCGACTTATTTAACAACTCCAGTTGCTCAACTTTGTATTTGGATTTTTGGTTTTGTAACGATGATTTATTTAGGCTATGAAAGTATGAAAGAAGCTACTAAACAAGTTCAATATATTTCATCAGGTGAAAAAGAACATCCTTTAAAATCTTTTCTATCGGGGTTTGCTATCGCAATTTCTAATCCATTAAATATTATTTTTTGGATAGGGATATATGGATCAGTTCTAACTAGTGCTATGAATACTATTGGAAAAGAACAAGCTTTATGGTATAGTGCAGCCATTTTTGCTGGGATTATGCTTTGGGATATATTTATGGCTACATCTATTCATTTTGGTAGAAGATTTATTAATCATACAGTAATGAAATGGATTTCTATAGTAGCAGGCATTGTTTTAATTCTGTTTGGAATATATTTTGGCTACGAGGCAGTAAGAGGAACTGCTCAACTATTGTGAACTTTTTGATGATTAGAGAGAATAGTGATTTATTAGAAATTTATTCATCGCGAATCTTTTGGTTTTTGGATTTGTTAATCGATGGGTAGGTTAATTCCTTATAGTAAAAGACTTATAGAATCATTCTATAAGTCTTTTTATTGCTGTATAGAAAAATATATAGGCACATTCTCTTCTCACAAGGAGAAATAAAATTTTTAACAAGAGTGATAAAATAAATATATAAGCAGTAAACTTTGTTTTAAACCATTACAACCTAAATTAGAAGCAAACTTAAATATTATATGGAAAAAGAATCAAGTGTTTTCAAATGCAGCCTATGCCTTTATCAATCAACTCCGAAATAGTATAAACTAATCATAATGTAAAATGCAAAACGTGCCATCGTATTAAGGTGACACGTTTTTGCTCTTACGTAATATTCATTATTCTTTCAAATCCAGTAAAACAACTTCACAGAAATGTTCATGTTCAAATGAGGAAGAAGTGAACAATAAAACGAATGTTATTCTGAAAATTGTTGTTTTTATGAAAACGGAATGACGAATGTAATGATTACTACTGCTATAAAGCAAGGTGTTCCAGTAATAGATGCATATCATATGGCAAGTTATAATATTGCTCGTTATTATAATATGGAGCATATACATGGTTCGATTGGGACAGGTAGAATTGCTAATATCAATATTTTAGAAATTAAAGAAAACCCAGTACCAACGAGCGGTATTGCAAAGGGGAAATGGGTGAAGCGTGACGGTGTAAATACACATAAAGCATTACATATAGACTGGGGTAAATGTAAAGTAACTCCATTATCATTAGATTGGTCCATAGAAAAAGAAGATATGCTTATAGCTTTTCATAGAGTAAAAGAGCTTGGCGGGGGAATGGTAATAGCTGAGAAGAATGAAGTATTACATGAAATAGCATTACCATTGCTCGGGATTATGTCTAATTTAAAAATGAGTGAATTAATACAAGAGGAGAAACAGATGGTGAAATTACTACAAGAGCGTGGCTACGCGTATGATGATCCAGCATTTACAATTTTATTCTTTTCTGCAACGCACTTGCCTTTTATACGGGTAACGCCTATAGGGCTATATGATGTGAAAAGTGGAAAGGTAGTTGCTTCGCCGGTGAATTTGATAAAGTGATATTAGATGGAAAGAACCTATAAAAGATTTATTTTATAGGTTCTTTCTCATTTCTAGCATAAGAATATTGTAAGACTCAAATGATATAGTATATAAATCATTTGAGGTGATATGTAAATATGAAAAAAATATTTTACATTTTAAGCGTATTTATGTTGTGTGTATCGATACAACACGTTGTACATTCCCAATCAGATGCACCAAGGTTATCTTCGGATTGTCTTGAAGAAAGGAAAATTCGAGATGAAAAGTATGTGAAGAATATAATACAGGACATTAAATCCACATTTAATTTAAATATTGATGAACATAGTTTTTGGGGCGTAAGTAAAAGAGATCTGGAGGCTGCCCATTTGATGTATGGTGGAAAGGAAAATGATTCTTATTATAATTCGCTAACTAAAATTTATGATAGTGGTGGATTTAGCGAGCAGCCTAGCTTATTTGTGAGGGCGCAAGAAGCATTTTTACTTTATAAAGAAAAAGATAATATAAATGTAATGAAACACTTAAACCTAGATGTTGAAAAAGGGGAATGGGTCGTTATAAAAACGAAAAAGAAGAAAGGGAAAAAAGTAAAATTTAAGCCGTTACAATGTGAAAAAGATTATTTAAAAAAGAGAAATGAGTACCATAATCTAAAATGAAATAAAGGGAGTTTTGAAGGGGGGGGATGTTAATTATTGTAAATTAAGTCATAGAAATCCTTAGTAATTTCGCCATAAAAAAACGTCATTTTTAATGTTTAAAATGACGTTTTTATTTATTCTTAAAGCTTTTGCATCACAGTTTCAATCCTCTTCACCAAATCAACAGACACGTTATGAAAATACTCTAAAACGACCTTCCTAATATCATCGGATATAACTTTCAAATCACCAGCTAAGTTTTCAGCAAGATGTTCTTTTTCTATCGGTTTTAACATCGCATAAAATTCGCCAGCCTGCGTAAAGTCATCTTGTTTTGATATAGAAGTTCTCTCAAGTTTACCATCAACGTACCTTCCGTCACCGCTCGTTATTTGATTAGCAGGTGTCCAATTTTGTTGCTTATTAATCGTTAATTTGCGGAATTCAGGTCCAATTCGTCTTCTTTGGGAATCACTATAAATGTTAGCTCGCCCTTGCAACATTTTATCATCTGATAATTCTGCACCGTCTAGTAAATTAGAAGGGGAGAAAGCGACTTTTTCTACTTGTTCCATATAATTTTCAGGGTTTTTATTTAATACCATTTTGCCGACTGGTATAAGAGGATACGCTTTTTCATCCCATATTTTTGTATCATCTAAAGGATCGTAAGAAAGATGCGCTTCATCTTTCAGGTCCATGAGCTGGACATATAAACCATATTCCACTGGTTTACCGTTTGCAATTGCATCATATAAATCTTTCCCGCTATAATCAGGGTTTTCGGCAGCCAGTTTATTTGCTTCCTCGCTAGTAATGAATTGTACACCTTCAAATGGGTACCAATGATACTTTACATACTTTCGATTACCTTCTGCATTTCTCCAAACATATGTATTTACACTATGTCCTGGAATGTGGCGAAGGCTTTTGGCCGTACCATTATCAGAGTACAAACGGACAACGAAATGTATGGATTCAGGTGCTCTAGCGACAAAGCTCCAAAATCTATTAGGGTCTATTAAGTTATTTTTAGGTGAAGGTGACAACGCTTGAATTGTTTCAGGGAAACGCATCGGATCGCGTACAGAAAAGACAGGAATGTGATTACATAATAGATCGAAAATACCTTCTTTTGTATAAAATTTTGTAGAAAAACCGCGTACATTTCTAGAAGTATCAGGTGTTCCTTTCGTACTAACAGCTAGTGAAAATCGTACCATAACAGGAACTTTCTCATTAGAATGTTGTAGAAAACTTAGTTTCGTATGTTCAGACATTGGATAGATCGTTTGAAAATAACCGAATGCACCAAATCCTTTTACATGAACAGGTCTTTCTAAAATTTTTTCGTGAATAAATTGTTGTAACGCCTCGTGAAGCACACTATCTTGCTCTAGAACAGGTCCACGTGAACCAACTGTTTGAGAGTGAAGTATAGCTTGTTCATTACGTTCTTCATTATCATTAAAGTCTTTCCCTAGTAAAGATTGCCTCTGTTTATCATAGTTTTCATCCATCAATATAGCCTCCAAATCTTTTTTGTCCATTGTTACTAAATATGATTTTATAGCGTTGATTATGTATAACACGCTAAGTTCAAACTAGTAACAGACCGCTAGATGAGAAAAACGCGTATGTAGTGGACCTGTTGAAATAGAAGAAATTATGGAAAAATGAATATCGGGAAGAACATTACTATTAAAATTTTAAACTTAAAAATGAATTTATATATGAATTTAAAGAAAATGAACAGAAATAAAACAGGGAGAATAACTAGGAGGAATGTAACATGTCGGATTGGTTTCAATTAGATAAAGAGTATATGATGTCAACGTACTGTCGTACAAAGCTTGCGATAGAAAGAGGAGAAGGGTGTAAGCTGTATGATGTGGATGGTAAAGAGTATTTAGATTTATTTTCTGGTGTAGGCGTAAATGTATTAGGATACAATCATCCGAAAATTGTGCAAACGACAATGGATCAAGTTACGAAGTCGTTGCATCTACCGTTTCATTTTTTAAACCCAGTTGCAATTGAGTATGCAAAGAAATTAGTTGATTGCTCTTTAAAAAACGGAAAGGTCTTTTTTACAAACTCTGGTACGGAAGCGACAGAAACAACGTTGAAATTAATTGATAAATATAGAGCTATTATGCATGAAGAACGTGAAGGAATTGTAGTGCTGAAAAATAGTTTCCACGGGCGTACGTTAGGAGCACTTCATTTTACGAGACAAGAAAGTGTATATCAAAATTTCCCTAAAACATCGATCCCGGTATATGAAGTTGAGCGCGAGAATATAGAGCAATTAGAAGAAACAATTATTCATGAAAATCCAATTGCAATTATGTTAGAACCTGTATTAGGAAGCGGGGGAATTTATCCATTATCGGGTGAATATTTACATGGTGTTCAAAATTTATGTGAGAAATATAATGTACTACTTATCGTTGATGAAGTTCAAAGTGGTATGGGGAGAACAGGAAAACTATTCGCTTATCAAAATTTCAATATTACACCACATATTATTCAAATTGGTAAAGGAGCAGGAGGCGGGATACCACTTGGCGGAATTATTGTAGGTGAAAAGTTATGTGATGTATTTGCACCAGGAGATCACGGTACAACATTTGCTCATTCATCAATGGGAACGGCTTTAGGTTTAACGGTATTAAATACATTACTTGACGATGGTTTAATGCAAGAAGCATATGAAACGTCACTATATTTGAATGACAAACTGCAAGACATTCAGAAAGAAAATTCTTATTATATTCAGGAAGTGCGTCATGCGGGGATGATGTTTGGAATAAGTGTGAATGACACGAATGAAAATGTGAAGAAATTACAGATTGAGTTAATGAATAAAGGAATGTTAGTCGATGTAACACAAGGGAATATTATTCGATTACTTCCGCCGTATATTATTACGAAAGAGGAAATTGACGCATTCACTTATGAGTTTATTTCTTGTGTTCATAACATAGCTGCTACAGCAAGTATTTAAAAAAATATAAAAAAATATAAAAAGCTGAAGAAGGCGCTATTTTAGCGGCTTCTTCAGCTTTTTAAAATAGTAAATTACTTAACATAGAGAGCATCTCATTGGACAAATAATTAATTATGTGAAACAATAATAACAGATAAGGAGACGTTAATTTTCCTTAAGTGCTTCGAATTAATTTTATTCAATAAGAGAAGGTGTGCTTAAAGAAGTTAAATTAAATAAGGAGCTGTTTTATTATATGCAACAAAATAATGATTTAAATTTTGAACCTCAAGACGTTAATATTGTCAATCCTAAACAAGCCAGGAAAGCAGTAGTTGCTACTGGTATAGGGAATGCAATGGAGTGGTTTGACTTCGGATTATACGCGTATTTAGCGGTAATTTTAAGTCAATTATTCTTCTCAGGTGTTGATAATAGTGGATTGCAACTTGTACTTACATTCGGTACATTTGCTGCAGCCTTTCTCGTTCGACCAATCGGGGGTGTATTCTTTGGTAGAATAGGAGATAAGTACGGCCGAAAAATCGTGTTAAGTACTACTATTATTTTAATGGCACTTTCTACATTATTCATCGCATTACTACCAACCTATGAACAAATTGGTGTATGGGCACCAATACTACTTTTAGTTGCCCGAATGATTCAAGGCTTCTCTACAGGCGGCGAATATTCAGGAGCAATGGTTTATATCGCAGAATCTTCTCCAGATAAAAAGCGTGGTATACTCGGTAGTGGTCTTGAAATTGGAACACTCTCAGGTTACATTGCTGCTTCGGTAATTGTTACCATTTTGACGTTATTGTTAACAGATGAACAAATGCTCAGCTGGGGCTGGCGTATTCCTTTCTTAATAGCTGCACCAATTGGCTTGGTCGGTTTATATTTACGCCGTCATTTAGATGAATCTCCTATCTTTGAAGAGATGGAAAAAGCACAAGAGGAATCTGAAGACAATGAACAATTTTCATTTATGGATATTATGAAATATCACAAAAAAGACTTCTTATTAAGCACAGTAATTGTCGCCTTCTTTAATATTACAAATTATATGATTCTTTCGTATATTCCTTCTTATCTAACTCAAGTACTTAAAGTCAAAGAAACAACTGGCTTATTAATTATTTCAATTACGATGGCACTTATGATTCCGCTAGCACTTTATTTCGGTAAATTAAGTGATAAAATTGGTAATAAACGCGTCGTACAAATTGGCTTACTTGGTTTAACTGTATTTGCCATTCCAGCATTTTTACTAATAGGTAACGGACATATTGCCGCTATATTTGCAGGTATTTTCGTATTAGGTTTCTTCCTAAGTGTGTATGAAGGAACATTACCTTCATTATTACCATCACTCTTTTTCACCGATGTACGTTATCGAGCACTTTCGATCTCATTTAATATTTCTGTATCAATATTCGGTGGAACAACACCACTTGTATGTTCATACTTAGTTCATGCGACTGGTAACCCGCTCGCACCGGCATTTTATTTAACAGGTGTAAGTATCATTGGATTAGTCGTATTTAGTGTTCTATTCGTTACAACATCAGGACGCGCGCTAAAAGGTTCATATCCTACAGTAGAAACGAAAAAAGAAGCACACCAAATCGCTAAAGAAGACCCTGAAGAAACACTTTGGTGGCATGAAGAGTCATTAGAGATTGAAGCAGGGAAAAACGCCTCAATTTAAAAAGTAACGTAGAAGTATAAAAAGACTCCTATGAAAATAGGAGTCTTTTTGTTGTATTATTTTTTTCTTTTCTTTAAATCCTTCTGATACATGTAAAGCTTATGAATTTCATCCTTAAATTCCTGCAAAAGTACGGTGTTTTCCTCATTTGAATAACGCACTGTATTATAAGCATTAATAATAATATGACTTTGAATATTTACATCTTCTTCACTATTTATTCTATCTAACCAT
Source organism: Bacillus cereus group sp. Bc010 (assembly GCF_027716745.1). Lineage (NCBI taxonomy): Bacteria > Bacillati > Bacillota > Bacilli > Caryophanales > Bacillaceae > Bacillus > Bacillus cereus group sp. Bc010. The sequence goes on along the minus strand of NZ_JAQFUY010000008.1, from coordinate 11,456 downwards.
GCCTCAATAGTTTCTCCTCGATTTCTATTTAAAGGGGGAGTTAACTTACTTTCAAGCTTAAAAATCTCTTTTCGAATTTCGTTATGTGGCGGTTTGTTTCGTTTCAAACGTTTTTGGCTCATGCCTTCTTTATCAGTGATGATAGTAGATTCAAAGACAGGTATATTTGGTAAACTGAATTGTTTTCGTTTTTTTATTATTTTCCAAACGACATAAATAGCAATGGCTGCACAGGCTATTATGGTTATGCTATTTATAAGAGTTGGATCAAAAGGATGTGGCTCCAATCCATCCTTAATTGTAGGATCTTTTAGATTTCCTTTATTCGACCAAAAATCATCTGTTTCTTTTAACGCGGCTGCTGAAAATAATGGATTAATAGCGTATCCGAACCCTAATGCAACTGCTTCTATGATAAGTGAAAAAACAAGCCGAATGAAAGGAAACACTTGAATAAGTACTATACTCATTACACCAATCGTAATGATAGAAGCGAAACGTAATAACTGTTGATTACGATTTGCCCCGGTTAACCAAAATGTAATCATAATGTGTAAAACTAATAGTAACAGTTTCCATAAAGGTGGAAAGGGCGTATAAAATATGGCTGAAACACCAAACCAAACAATACCACCTAACGATTTTTGAACTGGATATCCTGGTCCAACTACATGTACGATAAAGAAGAAAAGCGGTAACATAATGGTGCCAAATAGAGAGAAAGGGAGAAAAATAGAAGAACCGATTATTTGAGTTATTAACAGTATGACAAATCCTGTTGTTTTTTTCTTCATTAATTTATGAACAAGAAATACACCAATATAGCCTGTTGCTAAAAATATAACAACAGCAACAAGTTCGTCCCTTTCTGTTAATAACGAAAGGAGGAGCAGCAGAATAAAGTCATTAACGTGATAGAGCCAAGTTTTCAAGCTTTTCCACCATCCCTTCGTTATTTATGAGAAACGTAGGTTGCGATAGAAGAGAGAGGTCATTCTTCTGCAAGCCAATGTAAATCATTGTGGAGAATCGTTCTCCTTTTCTATTTGTATAATGGAGAAATCCTTGTTTCGGAATTAATGTGCTATCGTCTGAAATACGTGCTAATTCCTCTAAAGCTTTGGCGTAATGTGTTTGCCCTTCATTTAATGGTAAGTGCAGAGGACCACCTTCAGCTAATATACTAATAAATAATTCAAACGGTATTTGATGCTTTGTAGCGTATTGACAAATGTATGTTGCAAATGAAATAAGATCTTCTATATTATCTTTCCAACCAAACCCGCGATCAGCAGCTAAAGAAAGACAGATCGTCCAACTATAATTTTTTACAGGTTCATATTGCTTCGCCTGTAATTCCTGCATTTTAGCAGATGCTTTCCAATGAATAGAACGGAAAGACTCACGTTCATATCGTTTCACACCGATAATAGATGTTTCATCATTGTAAAATGAAAAATTGGTTCGATAAGATCCATTTAAAAGTTGCTGAAGTTCTTGCAAACCTGCTACTTCTTTAGGAGAAGGGTACACAATAATTTCAGTTCTTAATTTATCAAATACAGGTAAATGTACAGATAATAAATGAAAAGGATCTTTCAAAACACATTCGAATTGTTCAATTTGAAACACGCCACGCTTCGTAGCGGTTAATGATAAATCCCATTTTTGCATGGAATGAGCAGGTTGTGAAAATGGGAAAGAGAATAGTGTTTTTGATATTTGTTCAATTCCTTGATCTTTATTCGGTAGTAGGGACGGATCTAAATGAAAATAACAAACACCATTAACGAGTGGTATATTTGCTCCATTTTTTAAATGAATAAAAAACTGTCCAGATTCATCAGGGAAAAGCCGAGTTGTTTGTTTCTCATTTATTACTTGAAACTTTTTCTCTATGTAAGCGACATATTTATAAATGAAAATCGCAAATAAATAGTATAAGAAAAAGAAAAACATAATGATTCGTTGCGGCATAAAAAATGTAAATAGTATCGCGCCTGGCACAGATAGTTGAATAATATGAAGTTGAAAAAATAAAGGTACAGTTACAACGCGCTGTCCATTCATGCTTGCTCAATCTCCACTGGTACGTCAACCTCTTTTAAAATCTTTTGCATCATTTCATTTTTTGTCGTACGTAATGCACCTTCCATTGATAAGACGATACGGTGATTCCAAACAGAAGGAACTAACAATTGTATATCTTCTGGTGTGCAATATTCTCTCCCGCGTAAAAAGGCTAGCGCTTGAACAGCACGTACTAAAGCTAATGTGGCACGTGGACTTACACCGTTAGCGATATAATCATGATTTCTTGTAGCATGAGCAAGTTTAATAATGTAATGTTCTAACGGTTCTGATACGAAAATTTCTTTCACTCGTTTCTGTGCCTCTAAAATATCATCTAAAGTAATAACAGATGTGACACTTTCTAGTGGTGCATCGTTACGAAAACGTCGCATCATTTGTAGTTCATCTTCAGGATTTGGATAACCTATAGAAATTGTCATTAAAAAACGATCAAGCTGTGCATCTGGAAGAGGGAACGTTCCTTGTGATTCAATTGGATTTTGCGTCGCAATAACAAAGAACGGTTTTGGAAGAGGAGTTGACTGCTTTTCAAGCGTCACTTGTCGTTCTTCCATCGCTTCTAATAAACTAGACTGTGTTCTTGGCATTGCACGGTTAATTTCATCTGCCAATAAAATATTTGCCACGACTGGTCCTAGTCTTAACTCGAATTCGCTCGTTTTCGGATTGAAGTATTCAATACCTGTCACATCACTCGGAAGTACATCGGGTGTAAATTGAACGCGAGAAAAATTACCACCAATACTTTTTGAAAGTGTTTTCGCAAGTAATGTTTTCCCAGTACCAGGTACATCCTCAAGAAGCACATGACCGTCAGCAAGCAAGGAAACGATTAATAGATCGATAACATTTTCTTTACCTACAAAAACTGATCCTATATTTTCTTTCAATTTATTTATCATATGTATCATTCCTTTCAAAATATAAACGGATATTTCTATATTTTAACAAATTATTCAGAAAATTTATACGGTTTTTCAGTTTAAAGAAATAAATATTCAATTATTAAAGTATATTCTTGCACATTTTGGAATGTAAATATATAATATCGGTATACGATGTATCGTAAGTCGATATATCATGAAGCGATGTATCGGAGGTGGTTATAATGAATACGAAAGCGAGAAAATATATTCCGTTAACTGAGGCGACATATTACATATTGTTATCACTAGTGAAACCAATGCACGGATATGGAATTATGCAAATGGTAGAAGAGATGACAAATGGAGAAGTAAAGCTCGGTCCTGGAACTTTATACGGGAATACGACGAAGTTACTAAAAGAGAAGTTAATAGTTGAAGTGGCTTCTACAGATAGAAAGAAGTGCTATGAGTTAACGCCGTTTGGGAGAGAAGTGTTGGAGCTAGAGTACAACAGATTACAGCGTTCGGTTAAAAATGGGAATAGTATATTAGGGGAGTGATTGGAAGATGGAGACAAAAAGGGTATTTAAATTTTACGCAGGATGGAGTTTAGAAAAAGAGGAAGCCTTTTTAAGAAAAATGCATCAACAAGGCTGGGCACTACAAAGGTATAATATGATGTATACGTTTAAGAAAACTGAGCCGAAAGATGTAATTTATAAAGCAGATTTTAGGTTGGATTATAAAGATTCAAAAGAAAAGAAAAAAGAATATATTGATATATATGAAATGTGTGGATGGAAACATGTAACGAGTTTTGCGAAATGGAATTATTTTTGCAAAGAGGTAGAAGAGGAAAATGAGTTGCCTGATATATATTCAGATAAGGAAACGAAGATACAAAAACTTACTGAGTTGTTACAAGTCATTGCAATTATGTTTGCAACATTAATTCCAGCACTTTACTTATGTCTTTTTGGAGTATCAGAATCTGGATTATATAAAGGTATGGTAGGTTTTTTTGGTTGTTTATATTTGTATATACTTATTAATTTATATTGGAAGATTAATAAAATGAAAAAGGAAATATTGTAACAAAGGTTGCGACTATTAAAAGGGGAGGATTGGATTGTATAGAATCAGCTCCTTTAATTTTTATATATGTTTATTTTGTTCGATCTTTTTTACATAATAAAAGACTTCCTTTTTAATTCATAGAACTAACAGTTACAAAGATAATCCCAGTAATGATACCTAAAAAAATCATAAATGAAGAAGTAATTAATAATAACGAACTAGTAATTAATATCACTTTATTAGATTTTTGTTTTTTATAAATGAAATAAAGTAAAAGACCACAAACAGTAGAAAGTATCCATGTAGCTAAACCGTAAGAAGTCGAGATTTTCTTCCAGTCGAAAATCCAAAAGTAAAAGATGACTATGTGACAAGTTAATAGTAGAAATGTTGATGGAAGCATTATTTTTTTATTTAAAATCATTTGTTTTACCTCCCTTATGTAAATATTACCAAAAAAGTGTAGAGTTTAATATATATAATAAGGAAGAAATACATTTTTAATTAACGTATTAAACGAAAAAATCCCTTATAGAAAAATCTATTTCTACAAGGGATAATCATGTTTTTATTAGAAAGACTGATTTTGTGCAGGTTTAATAAATTGTTCAGGATTTTCAACAAGTCCGCATACAGCACATTGGACACGGTAAGTAGGTCCTTGATAGGCCATATGAAAAGCATTCATCGTTTCATTTGTGTATTCCTCTTCTACTTGACCAGTTTGTGGATTTAACTTAACGGGTTTTACTTGTTGCTCAAGAATATTAAAGCGCGTGCGGTTCGTTTTACAACTTGGACATAGCATTGGTTCCATATGTATACACCTCCATTTGTAGCATTTCTTAAACTCATTAATTTTATGCAAACAAAAAAACTTTCTCAATATAAATAGGTGTTTAATGTATTTAAAATTCAGAAAAAATAAAATATAATAAGAGTACGAACTGGTTATGTCCAAACCAAATCTCCTGTTTTATGCCAATAAGCTGGGGGGCCGAGAAATCGGCCTCATTTTTTTTTGCTCGCTACTATAGGAAACAAGGTTTTTATGAGACTTTTGTCGAAATTTTAGGGATGGATATAAAGGGGGATTAATAATGGATTTGAAGATGAAGTACATCATTTTATATGTAGAAAAGTTTGAGGAATGTTTAAAATTCTATAAAGATATTTTACAGTTGCCTATAAAAGCAGAGCACGGTACATATATTGAATTTAATACGGGATCTACAATATTAGCAATGAATACGCGGCAAGGCGTGAAAGAATTAACAGGATTACCACTTACAGAAGGCGAGTTACAATCTTCTCATTTTGAATTAGGATTCGTTGTTGAAAATGTAGAAAAAATGATTGAGCAATTTAGAGAACAAGGTATTACGATTTTAGTTGAACCAATTGTAAAGCCGTGGGGACAAACAATTGCATACATTGCTGATCCAGATGGGAATTATATCGAAATTTGCAGTTCATTAGAATAGAAGGAGAAAAAGAGATGGGGTTTCCGAAACTAGAAACAGAACGTTTACAATTAAGAGAATTAACGCTGTTAGATGCAGAAACGATGTTCCGTTATTTTTCAAAAGAATCTGTTATACGTTATTTCGGAATGGATTCTTTCGAAAATATTGAGCAAGCGAAAACAACGATTCAAACGTTTAAAAATCGTTATGAAGAGGGAAGTGTATTTCGCTGGGGAATAGAGAAAAAGGGGACGGGCCAATTAATCGGAACGTGTGGTTTTCATTTAATTAACCATCATCATAAGCGAGCTGAAATTGGTTATGAATTAGACGATACAAATTGGGGACAAGGATACGCATCGGAAGCGTTACAGGCGATTTTAGCTTACGGGTTTGAAAAGTTGCAACTTATAAGAATTGCTGCTGTTGTATATGTAGAAAATAAAGCTTCTCAAAAATTATTAAATAAAGCAGGATTTCAAGAAGAAGGATTACTTCGAAAACATATGATTCAAAATGGAGTTGCGCATGATACGATTTTATATTCTTTATTAAAAGAAGAGTGGAAGAAATAATGAGTACAAACGAACTTATAACTATTATGAAGAAGCATAGGGAAAATAGATTCATTTTAGGTATAGATGGTTTAAGTCGTTCAGGAAAAACAACATTTGTTGCAAATTTAAAGGAAAATATGAAACAGGAAAGCATTCCGTTTCATATTTTTCATATTGATGATCATATAGTGGAGCGTAATAAACGCTACGATACCGGATTTGAAGAATGGTATGAGTATTATTATTTGCAATGGGATATTGAGTGGCTTCGGCAGAAATTTTTTCGAAAGTTACAAAATGAAACGAGACTGAAATTACCGTTCTATCATGATGAGGTAGACTTATGTGAAATGAAAAAAGTACAGATCCCCATAGTAGGTGTCATAGTAATTGAAGGTGTTTTTCTACAGCGAAAAGAATGGAGAGATTTTTTTCACTATATGGTGTACTTGGATTGTCCAAGAGAGACACGGTTTCTACGGGAGAGTCCGGAAACGCAGAAGAACTTTTCAAAGTTTAAGAATAGGTATTGGAAAGCAGAGGATTATTACTTAGAAACGGAATTGCCGAAGGATCGGGCGGATGTAGTCATAAAGTGATTTGAAGAAAACCTCAACTTTTTGTTTGAAAAGTTGAGGTTTCTCTATGTAATAGCAGATTAATTATTTCAATTAATGAGAAGGAGAATATTATTATAATTTGAATTATATATTTATAGATAAATCTACAGATGAAAAGATTTCAATAAAGCGAGTGATCACATGAGTATTTTCATTTTAGAAGACGATGTCATACAAGCACAGCAAATGAAGCGGCTAGTTGAAGAGATTTGCGAGAAATATATGTTGCCTTTTGATTTTATTGAGGTAACTAGTAAAAGTGAAAACATCATTACTAACATTGCTAAGGCGAAGTATGTCCCAATCTATTTTTTAGATATAGAGATTAAAAGGGAAGAGCGTAAAGGGTTACAAGTAGCACAAGAGATACGAAAGTATGATACGCAAGGAATTATTGTTTTTGTAACGACGCATTCTGAATTTGCACCTATTTCATATCAATACATGGTATCAGCTTTAACTTTTATTGATAAAGGGTTGCCATACGAGGAGAGATATAAAGTTTTTGAACAATGTTTACTACAATATGAAGCAAGAAATAAGCATATTATTCCGTCGGATGACTTTATCGTTGAAAATAGTAATGCCACTGTGCGGGTTCCTTTTCATGAAGTTGAATATGTTATGACTGATGAACCGCACCGGTTAGCATTAGTGACGTTAGATCGTATCGTTTATTTTTATGGAGCATTAAAGGAGATAGAAATAATAGATGAACGTTTATTTCGTTGTCATCAATCCTATATCGTGAATACGAAGCAAATGTCTTCTTACGATGCGAAGCAAAAAATGATAGTTTTAAAAAGCGGGAAACGTATTCCGGTATCACGTCGTTTAGTGAGTAAAGTACGTAACATGTTAAAGGGTGAGATGTAATGTATATTTATGATTTATTTGCAATATTGCTTACTAGTATGTGTCATACGTTTTTATACATACAATTAATCCGGTATAACAGATTGTCAGTTAGAATGTTAATAGCTTTAAGTGCGGTATTCATTATTTTACTTGCTATTGTCGTAACAGTAACGAGATATCCAGAATTGAATAGTACGATTGTGTTATTTTTAATAAGTTTAGGACTAATGCAAAATGAACTAAAACTTAAGCATAACGTATATTTTGCACTAGTGAGCATGGTGATTATAACGTTAGTAAAAATGTTGCTTTTGGATTTAGGAATGAAACTCTTTATGTTAACGCCATTTAATTTATATTTATGGACAGGAAGTGTGATTCATCTTACCGTAACGACACTTACTTTTATCGGTATTCTATTAGCGCGTAAAAGAATTCAAAAAATTGCTCAATATATAGTAAGTAGTCCGTTATATTATATAACTTACATATTATTAATTGTCGGGTTTATTATTGAACTAATTTTAACTCAGCCGTCAACTGAGTTTTTAGCAAAAATAAATCAACAATACAGTGAAGTAAGTTATAATTCAGCGATTATTATTTTTTTATTATTACTAATCATTGTACTAATAAGCTCACATTTATCGAAAGAAAAGTTACGAGAAGAGCATGAAAAACGTTTAGATAAAGAGTTATTAGATTATGTGGAGAAATTAGAGAATATGCATGATGAGCTTGCTAGTTTCCGTCATGATTATATGAATGTATTACTATCGTTAGAAGAGGGAATACGTACAAAAAATGTGAAAGAAATTGAGAAAGTGTACTACGATGTTATTGCTCCCACATTAAAAACAATAAATGATCATGAACTTGATATCGCAAAATTATCTCGCATACATATTCCTGAAGTAAGGAGTGTATTAAGAGCGAAAGTCGGTACTGCCCAGCAGCAACAAATAAAAGTAATGCTTGATATACCAGAGAACATTGAAAGTGTTTCGATGGCGATTATTTCATTTATTCGCATCATTTCAGTTTTAGTAGACAATGCAATTGAAGAAGCAGTACAAAGTGAGGAGAAGATATTGCAAATCGCATTCTTTAAAATGGATTCACGACAATATTTCATCGTGCGTAATAGTTCAAAGAGTGAAGGGATTGATTTGCAAAAAATTTATGAAAAAAACCATTCAAGTAAAGAAGGGACTAGAGGATACGGACTATTCTCATTAAAACGTATCATGAATAAAACAAATAATGCGACGTTAGAAACAACTTATGTAAGTCCTTATTTCACGCAAACATTTATATTAAAAGAGATGAAATAACCATCTATGATGAAAATGAAACCGAATAGGAAATAACTACATACTTTCTTCACTCATTTTTATACACTTCAAGTAAGAGGTGAAGCGAGATGAATGGTCTTATTTTTACAGCAATGATTAGCTTTGGTTTACCGCTTATTGCACTTTTATATGCTTTTTGGAAGAAACGCTATATTCCATATATGTTAGGGGTATTGGCTTTTGTTGTATCACAAATATTGATTCGTATACCAATACTGAATTATGTAAATGGAACTAGCACAGATTTTCAAATGTTTTCTGTTATGCAGCCTGTCCTATTTGCGCTTTTGCTTAGTTTATCAGCTGGAATTTTTGAAGAGGTAGCTCGTTTTATCGCCATGCGCTATTTTATGAAACAACGAGATTGGCAGTCTGGTTTTTTATTTGGGGCAGGACATGGTGGTATTGAGGCAGTGTTAATAGTTGGCATCCCAGTAATATCCCTATTATTTTCACAAACAGTCATTCAAAATGGTGACAGTTACTATTTCGGCGGCATTGAGCGTATTTTTGCGATGGTATTACATGTTGGGCTTTCCTTCATTGTATTACAAGCTGTCGTCCAAAAAAAAATTCGTTATGTTGTATATGCAATTCTCATCCATGGGGCTGCAAATGCAATAGCGGGCATTATATCACTTTATGTACCAGGAAAAAGCGGGATCATTATATCAGAAATTTCAATAGCAATTTGTGCGTTACTCGTTTTTAGTTATAGTTTCATTTTAAAAAGAAAGGGTGTATTAAAATGAGAAGAATGTTACTTATTATTATAAGTGCTATCGCGGCGTTCGCGCTCGCAGCATGTACCGGTAATAAAGTAGATGAAAGTACTTCAAAAAAGTTTATTCCAAAGGCGGAAGAAATTGTATCATTATTAAATGAGGCAAAGTATAAAGACGTGCGTGAAAAATTTGATAGTAAAATGAAAGATGCATTGTCAGAAGAAAAGATGGAAGATCTTACACCTATAATAGAGAAAGCTGGTACATTCGAAAAAATTGAAAAACAATCGATTGAAGAAAAAGATGGCTTATATACTGTTATTCTTGTAGCAAAATATAGTAAAGAACAACGGACATTCATTATAACTTATAATGATAAAGAAGAAATAGCAGGTTTAGTTATTAAATAAAAAGAGTCCTTCTCGTATGAAGGACTCTTTTTATTCGATATCTTCAGGTCGATATTCTAAAATATCCCCAGGTTGGCATTCTAATGCTTTACAAATGGCTTCTAAAGTTGAAAACCGAACTGCTTTTGCTTTTCCGTTTTTCAAAATAGAAAGGTTAGCCATTGTAATTCCAACCTTCTCCGAAAGCTCTGTTACACTCATTTTTCTTTTCGCTAACATTACATCAATATTAATAATAATTGCCATATTATTCACCTCAGACCGTTAAATCATTTTCTGATTTTATATCTATCGCATCTTTTAATAGTCTTTGGAGAACGGCAGCAAAGACCGCGATTACCATTGAAGCAAAAATCATAATCATTCCAATAATAATAATGCCAGGGGCGTCATCTCTCTCTGCCACAAGATAGAAAAGTGGCATACCTAATACATATAATACACTAATTGCTAGTGCGCTGTACTTAATATTTTTTAAGGCTTTAACAGATAGTTCTGAGAATGCATTGTTCTTATCAATATAGTTTAAAAGCTTAAATGTTTGGTACAAAGCAAAATAATAAGGTATTGCTGTTGCGTATAAGTTGATAAATACAAGATATTTAATATATGCAATATCAGGATATAGTTCAGCAGCGAAGTTTCCTATTTTAGGAACTAAAAAAATGCACATAGCAAGAACAGGGATACCCATTAGAATCACAGCTGTCTTTAGGAAGAGTGTTGATCCTTGTTTCATAAAAAGCACCTCATTTATTTAATATCTTATTAATTTACCACGAAATTTATTGTTAAACAATAAATTTTTATTTAATTCGATTGGGGATTTATTGTTTAACAAGTTAATAATGAAAAATCTTCTTTATAAGATAGATGAACTATACCGAGATGTAATGAATAAGAAAGTTACTATTGTTAGCTTTAGAAAAATTGGGAACTAATAAAACATATGTAGGCAGTCAGAATTTTGTATGTAAATGAATGTGAAACTAATGGAGGCGCAATCATGTTTGTATTGGGTTTAAAGATGAAGAAGTTACTGTTAGTAGGAACGATCACACTAAGTATGTTATGTACTGAAAGTATGATGGATGATCATACGGTGGAAGCGAAAGTGAAAAAAGTAGAACGTCAACCGAAAAATGTAATCATAATGGTTATGGACGGAACGAGTTCTTCAGCAACTACATTAGCTCGCTTGTATAAAGGGAAACCACTTGCATTAGATGAAATTGTAACAGGAGGAGTTCGTACATATTCGGCGGAATCAGCTATAACAGACTCAGCTCCAGCAGCTACAGTTTTAGCGACGGGGAATAAATCGAATTCTGGATATGTAGGGGTATTACCTCATGCCCATCAACTTAAGAACGAAAACAAAATGAACTTTCGTTCAAACAAACTAAAAAACACGTAATGTACTTTTGG